>NZ_JZAM01000266.1:0-157448 GCF_000960595.1 Vibrio sp. S234-5 | reverse complement strand
AGTAGAGGGTGTGAACAACCGAATAAAGACGCTGAACAAAGTCGCCTATGGGTATCGTGATTGGGAATTTTTTGAGTTAAAAATCAAAGCCAGTCATGAGGCGAAGTATCGATTTTCCGGATGAACCGCTATAGGGATACAAAGTACTAAAGACGACGCAAAAAAATCCCCAAGCATGGCTCGGGGATGAAAAGGTTTGAGCAAAGTGGCATCAAGCGCCGCTCATATCATTCTGCGCAGATTAACGCTGAGCTTTTTGTGCTTCTGATTCACATACTGCGGCCGTAAAGATCACGTCAGTTGAGCTGTTGAGCGCCGTTTCCGCTGAATCTTGGATAACACCGATGATAAAGCCGACCGCGACCACTTGCATTGCAATGTCGTTGGAAATCCCGAACAGGCCACACGCCAGCGGGATCAAAAGCAGCGATCCCCCCGCAACACCAGATGCGCCACACGCCGACACCGCCGCCACAACGCTGAGCAGGATTGCGGTCATCAGATCCACTTCAATACCCATGGTGTGTACCGCAGCCAGAGTCAGTGTTGTGATGGTAATAGCAGCACCGGCCATGTTGATGGTCGCACCTAGTGGAATCGATACCGAGTAGGTGTCTTCATCCAGTTTTAGCTTTTCACACAAAGCCATGTTGACTGGAATGTTAGCCGCACTAGAACGGGTAAAGAAAGCCGTTACGCCACTTTCACGCAGACACTGGAACACTAACGGGTATGGGTTTTGTTTGGTTTTTACGTAAACCATCGCTGGGTTAACCACCAGTGCAATGATCGCCATCGCGCTCAGCAGTACCACTAACAGGTGTGCGTAACCGGCCAACGCGTCAAAGCCCGTAGTCGCGAAAGTAGACGCAACGAGGCCGAAAATACCGAACGGCGCCAAACGGATGATGAAACGCACAATGTGTGAAACGCTGTGGCTGAGATCTTCAAACACCGCTTTGGTGGTCGCTGAGGCATGATGCAGTGCCAAACCAAGGCCCACACCCCAAGCCAAGATACCAATATAGTTGGCATTAGTTAGCGCGTTAACTGGGTTATCCACCAGCTTGAACAGCAGGGTTTTAATTACTTCCAGAATACCTTGCGGCGGGTTCGCCCCTTCCGCACCCGTCACTAGGGTCAGTGTCGTTGGAAACATGAAGCTCAAGACAACGGCTATCAGAGCAGCAAAGAAGGTTCCCGCCAGGTACATCACCACGATTGGGCGCATATGGGTATGTTGATTTTTCTTTTGATTGGCGATGGAAGCGGCGACAAGGATAAAGACCAAAATTGGGGCGATCGCTTTCAACGCACCGACGAATAAGCTCCCGAGCAAGCCTACACTTTCGGCTGAGCTTGGTGAGACGACGGCAAGTGAGATCCCAAGGACGATACCGACTAGGATCTGTAGCACGAGGTTGCCACGGGCAAATCGCGCTATAAGACTGTTATGTTGCATACATCATTCCTGCATTTATCAGAATTATGGTGGTTTGATTATTCATTTTATAGAACTAAGCGAAATTCAGCATAGTTGTGCTGAATGGTACCTATAGTAACGAGGGAATATTTTGTGTCTAGTTTTAGTTTATTTCTGGGCTGATTGTTTGTGCAAAGTTGTGATGGGTGGTTAAAAGTGTTGTAAAGATGTTATAAGCAAGAGAAAGAAGAATAAAATAATAGCCAAAGTAGTTTTGCTAACCACTTTGGCTATAAGAGGATGCGTTGTCAGTTAACTCAATAAGGCGCTTTTAATTTTTTCTTATCGCTGAGTACGTTACGATGCATTTTTCCTATTTGCTTCAATCGATTCCTTTGCTCAGCGAAGGTTGACGCATTGTAAGCCTGCTCTTTTTGCAGTTTGAGGTAGTTTTGATAGCGTCTTAGCTCTAATGTGCCATTTTCTATCGCTTTTTGTACCGCACACCCCGGCTCTTGCTGGTGTCGACAATCACTAAAACGGCAGCGCTCTGCCAAACTTTCAATTTCGGCAAAGGTCTCACTGACCCCTTCACCGCAATCAGCCAGTTGCAGCTCACGCATTCCGGGCGTATCAATAATGATGCCGCCACCGGCTATCAGATGCACCGAACGCGCTGTGGTGGTGTGTCGACCTTTGCTGTCGTCTTCACGAATCCCGCCCGTTTGTTGCGTTTCATCACCCAGTAGCGAGTTGGTCAAGGTTGATTTTCCGACCCCGGATGAGCCGAGAAACGCCACAGTGCGGCCCGTCGTGCACCACGGTCTTAACACGTCAACACTATGGCTGTCGAGTGCGTTGACCGCTTCAACCAGCAAAGTCGCGCTTAACTGCTTCACTTGTTGGATACGCGCTTCGGCATCAACACAAAGATCTGCTTTGGTGAGCACCACCACCGGCTCAATGTGTGCTTCCTTGGCGACGCTAAGGTAACGCTCAATGCGGCTGAGGTTGAAATCATCATTGAGCGAGCAAACGATAAACAGCGTATCGACATTGGCCGCAATCAATTGCTCCTCAACTTTGCTGCCCGCCGCTTTACGGCTCAATTCACTCTGGCGTTCCAGCAACCGTTTGAACTGATGTTGCGTATCGACCAACAGCCAATCGCCAACGGTCATTTTGGGCTGCGCATGATGAATAGCTAAATGAAAACTGCCCTGCTCACAAGCCAGTTGATACCCGCTACGATGATGAGCAAGCACACGGCAAATCAGCGTGTCGTCGTAGTCGTCCAGTGTCAGTTGTTGTTGAAAAAAAGGTTTCCAGCCAAGTTGAGCAAGTGTTGCTGGCTGAAGTGGATTACTTGTTTTGTTCATTGCGAATCTTCCCGGTGCACAAAAGCACCTGACTAAATCATTAGGATTCAGGGTGTAATTCGTTCGTTACGATAGAATGACCCCGGTTTTACCGGGCAAACAAGAAGGGATGGGGAGAAGTCGCTCGTTGCGATAAAAAGGTTTGTGAACGGACTTTCCGTTAACCCAACAATGCCCTTTGAAGTTGGTTAGTGACAATCATCAGAATTCCTCCAGTGTGTTTTAGACAGTGGCAGTATAGGCGCACAAAAGAAAAAGGAGCGACTGTTGCCACTCCTTTGTGTGATTTATATCACATTAATGATTGGCGTGCTTCATGCCTGCCATCACTTTTTTCACTGGTGCGGTGAAGGTTTGTTTCTCACCAGTGGCGAACGTGACGGTCACTTCTATCTCACTGCCCTCTTTCAGTGGCTGTGCAAGATCAAACAGCATGATGTGCAAACTGCCCGGTTTAAGTTCCGTCTTGCCATTGGCAGGAACCTCAATGCCTTCAATCTGGCGCATCTGCATCACATCGCCTTGTTTGATCACATCATGCAGTTCCACTTTTCCCGCCGCCGGAGTGCTAGCCGCAACAATGGTTTGCGCTTGCGCGCTATTGTTAACCAGTTCGACAAACACTGCGCTGTTGACCGCCCCCGGTGCCATGGCGCGCGCATAAGGATGGTGGAACATAACATCACTGGCGTGTGCGAGCGGGCTAAGCAGCAGTGCGCCAATCATCAAAGCTTTCAGTTTCATTTTATTGTCCTTGTGTGGTGGTTTTAATTGCATCCACAATCGGTGCAGGCGTTAAGGTGTGAGGCACTTTGGTGATCAAGGTGCCGTCAGGCTTCAAAAAATAAAAATAGGAGCTATGGTCTAAGGTGTACTTGAGTTGTGAATCTTTCAGCTCGGTTTTACGAAAAATAACCCCATAGCGATTAGCCAGCGATTTGGTGATATCGAGTGGCGCAGACAGACCCTCAATCATGGGGTGGAAGTAGTGGGCGTACTCGGCAGAAGCCTTAGCGCCATCTCGCTCAGGGTCGAGAGAGATAAACAGCGGGCGCAACTTGGCTTTGGTGGCATCATCCAGTTGATTGAGCGCGCCAGCGAGCATCGCAAGCGAGGTTGGACAAACATCCGGACAGCGAGTGAAACCAAAATAAGCGATGCGAATGCGTGGATCATTCTGGTCAAAAATATCGACTGGCTGCTCGTTTTCGCCAAACAAAATCGGCTGCTCGGCACTTTGTGCGGGCTTAGGGGCAACTTTCTGCTGCTGATCAAAATAGCTTTTTACGCCAAAACCTAATACAAAAGCCACCACTAAAATTAGTGACCAATTTCTACTCATCGTTGCATCCTCATCGCGGGGTAAAGGGTATGTTGTCCGTCACTCAGTTCCCCCGCCCAGGTCATTGAGTCTGACGTACACACAGGCAGCACTAACTCGCCCACATAGTGGCCGGGAGAAACTTGCTGCAAAATGTATTTTGGATTGCCCATCTCCATTTCCACCCCCGTCAAGCTCAGTACCAGTTGTTTGGCACTGCTCTGTGGCCAATCAACGGTGAGCGTGGCCGCGGCAAGCGGTTGCAGCGTGTCAACGCTTAGCGTCATGGACGCTTGCTGCTGCTGACAAGGCTCAGTGGACAATAGGCAATAATCGGCGAGATCGACGCTTCTATGCTCAGTAGAGAAATAGCTGGCAACATCTTGGGCAAAATAGCCACCAGCCAGAGCCAGCATCAGTGCGACGAATTTGAGAAAGTTGTTCATTGGCATTCCGGGAAGATAAACCGTGCTCGCATCCTAACACAAAACCGCTCAAGGCACTGTTTAAGCAGTGAAAATTGTGCGTCACTGCCTCCACTTTTCTTGGTCGAAAAGGTGTGTATGAGGCAGAGCAGGAAAGGCTATTTTTGATATAGGGTCGAAAGCAGCTCAGGATTAACGCCAAAACCCGTTTTATGCTCTTCAATCACCACTTCGCTGCGAGTTTGAATCACTCCCGGCAAGGTGCCTAGTTTACTCGACATAAACTCCTGATAGGCCTTCATACTTTTCACTCGCACCTTAATCATGGTGTCGAAGTCACCCGAGAGGGAATAACACTCTTCGATTTCCGGCATATCCGCCACCGCTTTGGCAAATTTGTCGAAAATAGAAAAACTGGTTTGATCGAGGCGAATATGAATAAACACTTGCACATCCAGCCCTAACTTTTCCGCATTGAGCTCAGCATGGTAGCCTTTGATGTAGCCCTCTTTTTCTAGGCGTTTAACCCGCTCAGAACAAGGTGAGGTGGTGAGATTGACTATTTTCGCCAGCTCCACCACGGGCAGACGCCCCTTAAGATGCAGTATCCGCAATATGTGTAAGTCGATGCGATCGAGTTGGTAACCTGGCATCTTTAAGTCCTTTTTTCTTTTTTGTCAGTTTTTCTCTTTTTTGTCAGTGTAATCGCCAAGCGCTTTGATCAGCAACCGTCGGCGCCACGGTTGCACATGCCGATTAAAAACAATCCACGCAAAAAGCCCAAGCGGAGAGGCTCAGGCGAGTAAGTGACAAAGTATCGGTACGAATTTAAATGTGTTGCACAACGGAGGGCGCTGGGCTCTTCTTCACTGGCGCGATGTTTTTCTGGTTGCAGTAGCGACAAAAATGCTGCGGCTCCATCTCGTAGTAGTGCTCACCCGAGACGAATTTGGCCATCAATTGAGTAAAGCTCAAGATCCTTCCGGTAAAACTTTCTACTGGCTGTGACTCACAACGACACATGATAACCTTGTGCGCGGTTGTCTTTTTACAAGCTGAGCAGTAAATTTCCGGCATGACCTTTCCTCCGATGTCTGACCACTAGTTAATGAAAGTGACCTATTCTGTGCAAAAATTTCCCACATGAAAAAAGATACTTTTAATTTTTGTGGTACAGATTCAAAATTTATTGTTGATTTTATCGAAAGTGAGAAGCGTATCGGCAAACTATGTTCGTCAGCTCTCACTTTGTCACGTAGCGAGTATAACGTTCAACGTATTGCTTGTGTTAAGCGCATGACAGAATAGCGACAATTTAGTCATTTTCTTTCAACAAGCAAAAACCCCGCACAGCGAACTGAGCGGGGTCTGACTATTTACAATGTAAATCGAGCGGGGGCTTAGTCTAGCTCAACCAGTTTCTGTTCGAACTGTTTGTGCTGATCAACCACATTCTTCGCAGGGCCGCCGGTCAGTTTGCTGACAATTACAATCGCCGCAGTCGAAAGAATAATTCCAGGGACAATTTCGTACACATCGAACCAGCCACCAGAAAGCTGTTTCCACACCACGATCGTCACGCCGCCTAAAACAATCCCCGCCAACGCGCCATTGCGGTTCATCCCTTGCCAATACAGGCTGAGCACCACCGCAGGGCCAAAGGCCGCACCAAAGCCTGCCCACGCATAGGACACCAGACCCAATACAGAGCTGTCTGGCGTCATCGCCAAGAACAGCGCCACCACCGAAATAACGATCACACCGATTCGGCCAACCATGACGATCTCTTCAGAAGAGGCGTTTGGCTTGAAGACTTGTTTGTAGAAATCTTCCGCTAAGGCTGAAGAAGAAACCAACAGCTGCGAGTCCGCCGTACTCATGACGGCCGCCAGAATGGCTGCCAGCAAGATGCCCGCAATCACTGGATGGAACACGGTATTGACCAGCAACATGAAGATTTTCTCGCCATCGGCCAGTTCACTGCCTGGGTGGCCATTGACCCACACCAAGCCCACAAGGCCAACCAGAATCGCGCCGCCCATCGAAAGCGCAGTCCAACCCACAGCGATACGACGTGCCGTGACCAGTTCACGATTTGAACGTGTGGCTTTAAAGCGCGCCAGAATGTGTGGCTGACCGAAATAACCTAGGCCCCACGCAACCAGTGAAATAATGGCAATCGCAGAGAGCGGTTCCCCTTTTACGTCATGCCAAAGGGTTAACAGCTCAGGGTTGATGTTGTGCATGTCGCTCGCCAACTGGCCAAAACCCCCTTCCATCACCGCCACTGGAACGATCATCAGCGCCGCAGCATCAGTAGGCCTTGCACTAAGTCAGTCCACGATACCGCGAGGAAGCCACCAAATAAGGTGTACGATACGACACACACAGTGCCGACAATCACCGCGATGCTGTAGTCTAAACCAAATACCGTTTCAAACAGTTTGCCCCCTGCGACCAAGCCAGAGCTGGTGTAGAAGAGGAAGAACAGAAGAATGAAGAACGCAGAGATTGTCTGAATCAGTTTTGATTTATCATCAAAACGACGAGATAAGAATTCAGGCAAAGTGAGAGCGTCTGTTTGAATACTGTATGTACGCAGACGTTTGGCATTAACCAGCCAGTTCGCCCAAGTACCGACAAGCAGGCCACCCGCGAGCCATAGAGACTCGATACCCGCCGCATATGCATAACCCGGTAAACCAAGCAGCAACCAACCACTCATGTCTGACGCACCCGCCGACAGTGCTGCTGGCCACGGCCCAAGGCTGCGCCCTCCCAAGAAATAGTCACTCGAACTAGACGTCTTTTTATAAGCGTAAATCCCTATAGCGACCATAAGAATTAAATAGGCAACAAACGTGCCCGTAATAGCAAAGCTATTCTCTATCATTAGATAGTCCTCATTAGAATAGTAATCCTTCCCTGTTTCCCCCCAAACGGCTTGGGGGGAGTGGAGAAAGGTTAGTGAGTATCGTTCCCCAACTCGAGCAGAGTTGCGTTACCACCCACAGCGGTAATATTTATGGTACGCGTGCGCTCGGTAATAAAGCGCAGCGAGAGATGCGGATCGTTTGCTACGTTCAACGTTGCCGGATCCGTTGCAGACACTAAACCAACGATCGCCCCGTTGCGTTTAGCCAGTTGCAGGTTAAGCTCACGCTCAACCGAAGTATGCCCAACATAACCGACACTGCGTACATCACGCTCAATCAACTGCTGAGCAGCATCATAAGCCACCATCTGTACTAGGTTTGATGGAAAAGGCGTTTGTTCAAGGGCACTGCTGAGCAAGCCATTGAACGTTTGGTTATCACTGCACACAATCACACTGTTTCCAGCGATCAGCGTACAGGTCACCAGAGCAAACGCGCTATACAGAGCCGCCTCTTGGTCGCTTTGCTCATTTTCAACGATCACCAGCGCGACGCCACGGCCAGCGGTGTACAACTCGTTGGTTTCTCCGGTTGGCCCAACCAGAAGATGGGCCTCCGCCAAAAGTGAAGCCGCTTGCTGCAAGTGGTACGACACCACTTTCGCCAGCGTAGAATGCTTCGCTTCCAGCGCGTTTTTAAATGCCAGCAAGTGCTCGCATTTGTAATCAAAATTGGTCAGATTCCACTGTTCCCACGCTGAGAATGCATCCGCAAAACTTGTTACTTGATGAACCATGTTGTGACTCCTTATGCGTTCTCAGTTGGTTTGAATTGGATCTGGGTAAAGCGGTACAAATAGTGTGGGCCACCTGCTTTCGGTCCAGTGCCAGACAGCCCTTGGCCGCCAAACGGTTGTACGCCCACCACCGCACCGACTTGGTCACGGTTGATATAGCAGTTACCGACTCGCGCATGTTTCTCTATCCAGCGATAGGTGGTCTCGTTACGGCTGTGTATCCCCATGGTCAAGCCAAAACCCGTTTGATTGATCTGCTCAACCACTTTCGTCAGCTCAGACGCTTTGAAACGCACGATGTGCAGAATAGGCCCAAACTGCTCTTCTTGTAGCACGTGGATACCTTCAATTTCAAACGCACTTGGTTCGATAAAATCACCATGCTGGCAGACGTCATCCAGCGTCAGTTGCGCCACTTTCTTCTGCGTGGCACTCATCTGTGCCAAGTGCGCACGTAGCTTCTCTTTTGCTTTACTATCGATCACAGGGCCAACATCGGTTTTGTGCAAATACGGCAGACCAACGCTCAGCTCGTTCATCGCCCCTTGGATCAGAGAAATAACGCGATCAGCGATGTCTTGTTGCACAAACAGCACGCGCAACGCCGAGCAGCGCTGGCCCGCCGAGGCGAAAGCTGAGCGGATCACATCACGCACCACTTGCTCTGGCAGCGCAGTACTGTCGACGATCATCGCGTTCTGCCCACCCGTCTCTGCGATAAATGGCACGGGTTTGGCTTCACGCTGTGCTAAGGTCACGTTGATGCGCTGAGCGGTTGCGGTCGAACCGGTAAAGGCGACCCCCGCAATCGCAGGATGAGATGTCAGCGCTGAGCCGATATCCGCGCCACGACCAGGGATCAATTGAATCACACCGGCAGGGAACCCCGCTTGCTGCATTAACTCCACCGCGCGCGCTGCGATAAGGCTGGTTTGCTCAGCGGGTTTAGCGACAACGGTATTACCAGCCACCAAGGCGGCGGAAATTTGCCCTAAGAAGATCGCCAGCGGGAAGTTCCACGGACTGATACAGACGAACACACCCAAGCCTTCACGGCTAGCGATGCGCTTCACACCATCAAAACCTTGCAACTCGAAAGGTTGCAAGTTTTGCGCTTGCTTAGCGTAGTAACGACAGAAATCGACCGCTTCACGCACTTCATCGATGCTGTCGTGTAGCGTTTTACCCGCTTCTTGATGGCACAGTGCCACCAGCTCGGCCAGATTGGCTTCCATGAGATCCGCTAACGAGTCCAAGCAACGTGCTTTCTCCGCCAGAGGAGTGGTTTGCCAACCGGCAGACGCTTGTTGCGCACCCTCAATCGCGGCGGAAACATGATCAAGTGACGCAAAGGCGATCTTACCAACCTCGATGCGGCGATCATAAGGCGCGGTCACGCTTTCCGCTTGCCCCTCCTTGATCATGCTTTCAGCCAGAGATTGACCATTGATCACCGGGCCAGCGATCCACTGCTTGGCTAAAAACGACTCAACCTGCGCTTCAAACGGCTTGGCTTCGCTTTCAATATCGACGTTCACGCCATACGAGTTCTTACGCTCTGGGAAAATCGCACTCGGCAGTGGGATCTTGGTATTGTTGAGGGTTGCAAAGGAAGTCAGCGCTTCGACTGGATGCTTAGTCAGCTCAGAAATTGGGCAGCGCGCGTCAACCAAACGGTGTACAAACGAGCTGTTGGCACCGTTTTCCAGCAAGCGACGAACCAAATAAGGCAGCAGATCTTTGTGGCTACCGACTGGCGCATAGATGCGCACGGGCTGACGATATTTGTCCATCACATGGTTGTAGAGCGAATCGCCCATGCCATGTAGACGTTGGAACTCAAAATCTTTATGTTGCGCCATCACGGCAATCGACGAGACGGTTTGCGCGTTGTGGCTGGCAAATTGAGGGAAGATGTTGCCGCGCACGTTCTCACTTAAGAGGAAACGAGCACAAGCAAGGTAAGCGACATCGGTCGCTTCTTTACGGGTATAGACTGGATAGTTCTCGTAACCGCGCTGCTGCGACCATTTCACTTCGCTATCCCAGTAGGCGCCTTTTACCAAACGCAGCGGGATCAAATCGCCCTGCTCTTTGGCCAGTGCGTTGAGCCACACCAAAACAGGCAGCGCACGTTTGGAGTACGCCTGAACAACGAGGCCAAACTTACCCCACCCTTTAACCGTTTCGCTGCGGTAGAGTTTGGCAAACAGCTTGAGCGACAGTTCTAGGCGATCCGCTTCTTCTGCATCAATGGTGATGGCGACATCCAATTCAACCGCACGCTTAAGCAGTTGTTCAAGCGTGGTATACAGCTCGCTCATCACACGCGCTTCATTGGCCACTTCATAACGCGGGTGCAGTGCAGAAAGTTTGATCGACACCGACGGCGCAGGGCTGGTGTTATTGCCATAGCTTTCACGGCCCACCGACTCAATCGCCATCAGGTAATCTTTGAAGTATTTATTAGCATCAGCCGTGGTCAGCGCCGCTTCACCCAGCATGTCAAATGAGTAAGTGAAGCCTTTATCACGCATTGGGCGACCGTTTTTCTGCGCTTCTTCGATGGTGCGACCACGGACAAATTGGTGGCCCATGATCTTCATCGCCTGATACATCGCTTTGCGGATCACTGGCTCAGAAAGCTTGTTGACCAAACGATTCACGGCTTGCGTTGGGCTGCTGGTATCTTCATCCGCGAGACCGATCACTTTGCCCGTCAGCATCAATCCCCAAGTGGAGGCGTTGACGAACACGGAATCTGAGTTCTTTAGGTGAGATTTCCAATCGGCCACACTGAGTTTATCTTTGATCAATGCATCGGCGGTGGCCGAGTCCGGAATTCGCATCAGCGCCTCAGCCAGACACATCAACAAGATCCCTTCCTGAGTATCTAAGCTGTACTCCAGCAAAAGGGCATCGATCAATTGGATCGATTTCTTATCAGCGCGAATCGCTTCTATCAGTTGCGTGGTGCTTTTGGCAATCGCCGCTTTTTCTTCCGCTGAAGGGGTCGCCAGTGGCAGGAGTTGCTGTAGCCATTGAGATTCGTCCACCATATACAATGGGGAGATCAATGACCAAAGCGTATCAAGCGGCTGCTGGACAAACTCCGGTTTCAACACATCTGTCGCTGTAAACATGCGTTTTCCTCAATCTCATCCCCGAAAACCGCTCCGGGGCTATACATATGGCAGGCAGTGTATTTTGAGGCTGAGAGGAATACTTGTCAAAAACTCCGAGATTTTTGCTAAAAACTCGCTTTTTTAACAAAACAAACACATGATCACACGAAATCAAGCAAAATAAACCAATACATAATGCAACTTATTTAACGCTATTTTGCTTTTTGTAGAGAGAAGGAGAAATGCCCTGCAGGCGAGTGAAGGAGTGAGTAAAGGTGCTTTGTCCGGAAAACCCGGTGATTTCGGCAATTTGCCCTAAGCTGAAGGTGCCTTTTTCGATCAGTTCTTTGGCCATGTCAATGCGTTTACCCAACACATACTGATGCGGGGTGATGCCCATCTGTTCTTTGAACAAATTATGGAACTGGCTTTCACCAAGAAAAACGCTCCCTGCCAGTTGCGCGACGCTGATCCGATGGCTCAAATGGGTTTCGATGTAGCGATCAATCGCGTCGAGATCAAAACGAGACTCTTTTTTCGGCGTCTCAAACGCTGAGATATGACGTTGCAACAGTGCCATGACCGTATCGTTGCAAGCGCGGCTCAGCAGAAGATCGTCTGGACTGGCCTGCATTTCACGCACTAGCATCTGGATCAATTTTTGGATCTGTCCATCTAGCTGAAAGTAGAGATGAGATTGCTCCAACTGATTGATTTTTTGCAGCATCATAGGATCATCGCCGCTGGGCAGCGGCATATTGAGCACCAAAATATCCGACTGACCAATCACCCCACCGAAAGCATGATCAGAGCACGCCGTCACCACACATCCCTGCCCGGGGCCAACTAAGTTACCGCGCCCGCGCACTTCAAATTCCGCCTGCCCTTTGAGGCCAATGACAATTTGCGTGTACTGATGATCATGGCAATCCATATACGAGGGTAACGTCACCAGCTCTGCGGGTCTGGGCTTACTCTGCTCCGGCGTGATCTTAGATTGCACTTTCGGTTGTTCGCTCATAATCAAGTTTAGTGAGAAAAGGACCAATAAATCATACCCCAGCGCTGACCGATTGCCTATCCGCACTCATTTGATTGGCGAGGATCCATGCGTCGTCTGCGATGATCATTGTTCCGGAACGATGATCATGCTGTACCATCCTACGGTCACTGTACAACCAACCGAGCACTACCGCTTTTGGCCATCTCATTGATGAATAGGGGTTTTCCCCCCTTTTGCTTATGTACCATTTCCCCTACAGTAGCGCTTAGGAACTCAAGGTACTGCTGTACGCTGAGATCCCGGTATCAATCGATACCTCTAAATTCTCGTAGCAGACCCTCGCTATGTGATTTAGAACCTCTTCTACACGTCGACAAGATGATTATCTTGTATTGCCAGCCCGTCTTCAGGCTGGCTTTTTTTTATCTGCGCCTTGTCTCTTTATTGATAATCCTCGCAAAAATGAGACATTACTTATAAGATATTGCGCAACCAAAAGATTGCACACCAATCAAGCGCATATTTATTCTGTCCTAGTGTCGTAAAAGCGAGTTGCAACGTGACGATTTCATTTACCTCTGTCGAACAATCTCTTTTTCATCAGTTACCCGGCTGTTGGGGCTGCAAAGATAAAGACTCCGTATTTCGTTACGCCAATCACCACTATGCGCAGTTAATCGGCCATCGCAAAGCAGAAGATTGCATTGGCCTCACCGATTTCCAGATGCCCAGCCCGACTACCGAGTGCGCTGCCGAGTTTCAACGTCAGGATAAATACGTGATGGAAACGGGCCGCACGCTGAAGATCCTCGATATTCACCCTTATCCAGATGGCCACTGGCACGCACACATCTTCACTAAATCCCCTTGGCGTAACGCTGCGGGAGAAGTGCAAGGCACTATTTTCTATGGGCAAGAGCTGACCGACACGGCGGTACTGGAAGTGGGTTACTGGGTGTGCCGCGCTACGGGGCTTCATCAAGATACGCGCAGCAATTTTCGCTTCGATGAATCGGTCAGCGTGCCGAAAAACTTAACCGCGCGAGAGCAGGAGACGCTGTTTTTGCTGCTTTACGGCCGCAAGCCACAATACATCGCGAAAATTATGGGCATTTCCATCAAGACCGTCGAAGGGCACGTGGCACGATTGCGCACTAAATTTGCGGCCAATAGTAAAAATCAACTGATTGATAAAGCGTTAGAGGCAGGATTTGGATCGATGATCCCGGAGAGTTTGTTGCAAACGCAGCTTTCGGTAGTACTCAACGGCGACCAACTGTGAAGTCGGTCGCCAGAAAAAGGCTTTAAGGTGCAAGACGATCGATCTGCCACTCGCCTTCAGTTTGGCTAAACAGGAAGCGATCGTGCAGACGATGCTCGCCCCCTTGCCAAAATTCCACGCTTTGCGGCTTAACACGGAAACCACCCCAGAAGCTGGGCACCGGAATATCCCCGTTAGCGAACTTCTGTTTTAGCTCAAGAAACTTCCCTTCCAACACGCCACGCGCTGAAATACGGCTACTCTGACGGCTGGCAATCGCCGCCAGTTGGCTCTCTTTGGGGCGCGAGGTGAAATATTTCAGGTTTTCCATCGCCGTCAACTTCTCCGCCGTACCGGTAATGTGCACTTGGCGCTCAAGTGGATGCCAGGGAAAATGCAGACTGATTTTGGTGTTGTGATCTAAATGCTGCGCTTTGCGGCTGCCTAAATTGGTGTAAAAGACAAAGCCATTTTGATCGACACTTTTCAGCAGTACGATGCGTTGAAAAGGCATGCCGTTTTCATCAACCGTGGCCACTGTCATCGCGGTGGGATCGCTTAAATTGGCACGGATCGCTTGTTCCAGCCAAAGATTAAACTGGTCAATCGGATTTTCTTTCAAATCTTTGCGTCGCAAACCACCTTTGGTGTACTCGCGGCGAATATCAGCAAGTTCCATCTTTACTCCTTCACTACTTTTTGCCGATTGTGCGCCCGAACGCAGACAAACTCAAGGTTTGATGGCCGTTTGTAAAACTAAGATCGGTTTCGCGTTGTTACGGTGCATCGGTTTATCTTTGGCTTTCTCGCAGTTAAAGTAAGCCTCCTTTAATCTTCGCTGTGGCTTGGGTTTCCAGTGTCCGTTTCTAATCGTCCATCTTTGCGTCGCTTCGTCTTACTCGCTACCCTACTTGGTGTTGCTGGCCTATTGGTCACCCATTTTTCTGCCTCGCAGTATCTGGAAAAAAAATGGGCAAACATCCTGAAAAATTACTCGGAAAGAGCCACCCAGCAGATCGCCTCTGAGCTGGCGAAATTTGAACAGATCCCCAAACTGCTCAGCCACGACCCTCGCCTAGCGGCCTACCTCACGGAGCAAGGCGATCAAAGCGCACTCAATCGCTTGCTGGCCGATTGGTCACAGCAGACGTTGGCCGATACCATCTATCTGCACGATCGCCACGGTTTGGTGCTGGGATCGAGTAACTACCAGCAAGACGACACCTTTGTCGGCGAAAACTTCTCTTTTCGCCCTTACTTTATCACCGCCATTCAGGGCGAGATCGCCCGCTACGTTGCTTTGGGTATTCGCTCCAACAAACGCGGCTATTTTTACTCTGCGCCGATTTGGCACGCCGATGAGATCCTTGGCGTGATTACCGTGAAAGTGAGTTTGGAAGCGCTTGAAGAGACCATTGAGCCAGAGCGGGCTGACATCATGGTGCTGGATGAAAATCAAGTAGCGTTTCTGAGCAATCATCCTCATTGGCGCTACACGGCTCTAGCGCCGATTGATGAGCAACGTATCGCGCAAATGGTCGAGAATCAGCAATATGGCCAGCAAGCGCCCGAAGCGCACCCCGATATTCAACTGCCGCTGCATCTCGGTCCTGAAGCGGCCGCCTTGATGGCGGCACGCTACCAAGTGTTCATTTCGGCTAGCAACGAAAACGGCTTTCGTGTGGTGACGCTCGCACCGCATCAGCAACGCATTCTCGCTGCGCTACAAGCCGACACCATCTTCTTACTGATTTTCGGTTTAATTACCCTGATCGCGTTTGCTTGGCGTCAAACCCTAACCAATAAACAACAGCTAGCCAAACTCAACACCGAGCTTGAACAGAAAGTGACCCAGCGCACCGAAGTGCTGAGCCAAGCGAATAGCCAATTGCAGCAAACCATCATTCAGTATGAAAAAAGCCAGCAAGAGCTCAAACAAACACAACAAGAACTAACGCAAGCGGCAAAATTGGCGCTGCTTGGCGAGCTCTCGGCCAGCATCAATCATGAGATTAACCAGCCGCTTGCGGCGCTGCGTACTTACACTGAAAACAGCCAAAAGCTGCTGACGATGGACAAAATTGAGCTGGTTAAGGGCAACCTTGAGCAGATGCTTGAGCTTAATCAAACCATCAGTGAGGTGATTGCGCGCCTGAAAGTATTTACCCGTAAATCCACCACCGATGATCGACGCTATTGCGCCAATCTGCACGATTCGGTGCACAATGCCACGCGAATTTTAAGCAATAAACTGATCAAATCAGGCGTCACCCTCAAAGTCGAGCCCATTCCCGCCACACTTGCCGCCAACATTCACCATGTCGAGCTAGAACAGGTGCTGATCAATCTTATCCATAACGCCGCACAAGCGATGGATGGGCAAGCCGACGCACAAATCCTTGTCGAGTGTCAAAATGACAGCGATTATTGTCAGTTGAGTGTTGCGGACAACGGCCCGGGCGTAGAGACACAAAAACTCACTCACTTGTTTGACCCTTTTTATACTACCAAGCCTGAAGGGTTAGGGCTGGGTTTAACCATTTCCCGGCGCATCATCGAGAGCTATCAAGGCTCGCTTGAGGTACAAGCGCGCTCGCCGCAGGGCATGCGTTTTACCATCCGTATCCCACGTCTCTTGCCGACACAATAATAAAGCATGCAAAACCGAATTTACTTCGTCGATGACGAACCACACATCCGCGATTCAGTCAGCCAAGCCCTGATGATAGAGGGCGTTGAAGTACAAACCTTCCCCAACGCCGTAGAAGCGCTCAAACAAATAGATAGCAGCGAGCCTGCGGTTGTGATCACCGATATTCATATGCCAGTGATGAATGGCTTAGCCTTCCTCGCTCAGTTGCTTGAGCGCAACGCGCATTTTCAGGTGATCGTCTTAACTGGCTACGGCGATGTGAAAACCGCCGTGAAAGCGATGAAAAGCGGGGCGTACGATTTTCTCGAAAAACCCTTTTCCAGCGATAGTCTGCTGAAATCGATCCGCAATGCACAAGATAAACTGGCGCTGCTGCAAGAAAACGTCTGGTTGAAAAAGGAGCTCGACATGCAGACTCATGCTGGTTCCAAACTGATTGGCCATTCACAAGCCATGGTGCAGATTCGCCGCGCTTTGATCAGTGCTAATCCCGAAAAACCGCTGATCTTGCTGGGTGACAGTGGTACGGGGAAGCGGCTGTGCGCGCAGTTTTTCTACGACATTCACAATCGCGCTGAAGGCGAACTGGTGCCCATTTCCGGTTTTTACTTTAGCGATATGCCTGCTGACGAGATCCAGAGCAAGCTTGCTCGCCTGCTGGAACAACACAAACACGGCACTTTGTACATTAATGACGGCGAAGTGCTCAAACCATCCCAATGGCAAGCACTGGTCTCTGTGCCCCTAAACGGCACCCGCTTGGTCTGTTCAACACAAGCACTGCCAACTGCGTTGCAAGGCGAAATTGATAGTGTGTCACTGCCGCCGTTGGATGCACGCAAAGAGGATATTCCCGCGCTGTACAAACACTTTGTGCGCAATGCTTGCAGCCGCTATCAAGTACAACCTCCACGTATCACCGCCGCTGAGCTAGACGCCATCCAACAGCAATCATGGCCAGAAAACATTCGCCAGTTGCGTCAGTTTGCCGAACTGCGGGCACTGAAAGCGCAGCAGTTTGTCTCTTGGCAAGATGTCGAACAGCTCAACCACTGCGAAGCGCAAAGTATGTCCCAACGCATGGATTACTTCGAATACACTTTGCTGTTTGACGCTCTGCAACGGCACGGAGGACGGTTAAAAGACGTGCAACACGAATTACAGATATCTCGTAAAACGCTGTATGATAAGCTTAAAAAGCATCAGCTAGATAAATCTCAATTTAAAGAACAGTAAGCAAGTAATATTGGGCGGTACTCGATTTGTCGACCCCGCCTTTAACATTATTTCAGACTGGGCTTACAATTACTTAGACAAATAATCAAACAAGGACAGTGCATGAGCAGCGACAACTACAATAAGCTCAGCAACCAAGAGCTCGATTTTGTCGACGACAAAACCGCCGCTTTGCTTTTAAACACCCCCACCAATGCGCGCCTTATGCTGTGGGTGATTGTGTTGTTTTTTGCCATTGCGATTGGCTGGGCTTCTTGGGCCGAAATCGACAAAGTGACCGTCGGCCAAGGGAAAGTGATCCCCTCGTCGCAAATCCAAATTGTACAGAACCTCGAAGGGGGGCTAGTCAAAGAAATTCTGGTAAAAGAGGGCCAGTTGGTACAAAAAGGCCAGCAACTGTTACTGATTGACGACACCCGTTTTCGCTCTGACTACCGCGAACGTGAGCAGCAAGTGGCCAACTTAACGGCGGCAGTGCTGCAACTCACCGCCTCAATCGACAGTGTCGAAATCGATGAAGAGTTCACCAACGCGGAGTGGGAAAAAAGCGTGGTGATCAACTACAGCCAGCTCAGTTTTCCTGAGCAATTGGAGCAAGAGCAGGCTGATCTAATCCAGAGACAAAAAGCGGAATATCGTCAAGATTTAAATAACTTACGCAACCAAATTTCCGTATTAACCCAGCAAGTCCGGCAGAAGCAGCAAGACTTGGTGGAGATCCAATCGCGCGTGAAGAGCCTGCGACAAGGATACGAGTTTGCTCAAAAAGAGCTGGAAATTACTCAGCCGCTGGCCGACGAAGGTGTGGTGCCGAGAATCGAGCTGCTGAAATTGCAGCGTCAGGTCAACGATACCCGTCGAGAGCTCACATCGACCGAGCTAAAAATGCCGGTACTGCAATCTTCGATTCGCGAGTCCATGCTCAGCCGCATTGATGCGGCGCTGAAGTTTCGTTCGGAACAGCAAGAACAACTCAATAAAGCGCAAGATCAGCTCTCTGCGTTAGTGGAATCCACCGTGGGGCTAAAAGACCGAGTGAAACGAACCGTAGTGGTTTCACCGGTTACGGGCAAGATTAAAACGCTGAACATCAATACTGTCGGCGGCGTTATTCAGCCAGGGATGGATATTGTCGAGATCGTACCCACCGAAGACACGCTCTTAGTCGAGGCAAAAATTGCCCCGCAAGATATCGCCTTCCTCAGACCTAATTTGTCGGCGGTGGTGAAATTCACCGCCTACGATTTTAGTAAGTACGGAGGCCTGACGGGGGTTCTGGAGCACATCAGCGCCGATACCACCCAAGATGAGGAGGGAAACAGCTTCTATATTGTTCGAGTTCGTACCGAAAAGACTAACTTTGGCCAAGATGCCGATTTACCGATTATTCCCGGTATGACCACCTCGGTGGATATCATCACCGGTAAACGAACCGTACTGGAATATCTGCTCAAACCTATTCTTAGCGCGCAAAGCAATGCCCTCAAAGAATAAGAGACACTTTAAAGCCGTGCTCAGCCTGCTAAGGCGTAACACCAACGACATTGGACGATGGGTTGGGCTTGCGTTGCTAGGCTGGGCGGCCTTTGCCTCCCAAGCGCTCAACACCACCGAGCAAAAATGGGTTGAGGCCGTTTCCAGCACGTATGGGCAAAGAGCGGGAAAGCGTGTTACGGCTTGGCGCGAGAATATTGATTTTTTCAAACAGTTAGAAGAACAAGAACAGCTGGCTGGTATCAACGACTTTTTCAACCAGCTCTATTTTGTCGACGACATTAAGCTTTGGGGACAAAAAGATTATTGGGCTACACCTCTGGAATTTTTAGGCAGTAATGCAGGCGATTGTGAAGACTTCACCATCGCCAAATATTTTTCATTGCTGGAATTGGGCGTCTCGGACAACAAACTGCGCTTGGTGTACGTCAAAGCCTTGGAACTCAACCAGTTCCACATGGTGTTGGCTTACTATAAAACACCGAGCTCAGAGCCATTGATCCTCGACAACCTCAATCCAACGATCCTCAAAGCGTCCAAGCGTCAGGATCTGCTGCCGATATACAGTTTTAACGGTAAAAATCTATGGTTGATGAAATCTGCCAACTCCAACGGACAACTGGCTGGCGATTCATCCCGTTTAAGCTTGTGGAACGATCTTCGTTCAAGAGAAAAAACACTCAAGCTAAACAAACCTATCATTAACTATGACGAGTAATGAGCATGACATTATACAAGCAACTTGTGGTTGGTATGATTACAGTGTTTATCCTGCTGATGGCATCAGTATTTGTAATCGAATTCAACACCACTCGGAATAGCCTAGAGCAGCAGCAACGCTCCGAGATGAACAACACCATCAACACCGTTGGTTTGGCACTGGCCCCTTATCTGAAAGACAAAGATAAAGTGGCGGTGGAATCGGTGATCAACGCGTTGTTTGATGGCAGTTCTTACTCGGTGGTGCGGCTTATTTTCCTCGATTCAGGGGAAGAAATCATTCGCACTTACCCAGTCAAGCCGAACTCGGTGCCTGCTTGGTTTAGCAAAATGAATCTGTTCCAGCGCATCCATGATCAGCGCATCGTGACCAGTGGTTGGTTACAACTCGCGGAAGTGGAGATAGTGAGCCATCCGGGCGCTGCATACGAACAGCTTTGGCAAGCTTTTATGCGCCTTGTCAGCGCATTTAGTGGCATCTTTGTCATCGGTCTAGTCGCGATTGCTTACATCCTCAAACGCTCGCTGAAACCGCTCACCGCCATCATTGAGAAGATGAACGATATCGCCAACAACAAGTTTGGCGAGCCGCTCTCTCGTCCTCACACCAAAGATTTGATTGCCGTCGTCGATGGCATTAACCGCATGTCATCACAGATTGAAGTCTCCTTTAAGATTCAGGCGAAAGAGGCACAACGTCTGCGTGAGCAGGCGTACATCGACCCTGTATCGAAGCTGGGCAACCGCTCTTTCTATATCAGTCAGCTCGATCAATGGCTCGCGGAAAATGCTCCCGGCGGCGTCGCGGTACTCAACGCAGAGTACATCGGCGAAGTGTATGACAACAAAGATTATCAATCGGCCGATCGCATGGTGGCAGAGCTGGCAAAACAGCTCGAGAGCACCATCGCCGTTCCGGGCGCAACCATGGCACGCATCTCCAGCGATGAGTTTGGTTTTATCTTCCCTCACATGGATGAGAGTGAGCTCAAAATTGTCGCTGACAGCATCATCAATTGCGTGCAAATGCTCAATACTGACCCAACGGGTACTGCTGATGCCAAAGTGGCGTTGGGGGTTGCGCATAACAAAGACAGCAAAACACGTACAGAAATGCTCTCTATGGTCGACAACGCGCTTTCCAAAGCCAAAGCGTCACCAGAGCTTACCTACGGCTTTGTCGGCACCGACACACAAGGCAGTACCATGGGTAAACAGCAGTGGAAAGCTTTGGTGGAAGAAGCGATTCATAACGATTGGATTCAGTTCCGTTTTCAATCAGCCAACAGCCGCACTGGCAATACGTTCCATCGTGAAGTCTTTTCCAGCATTGAAAAAGAGGGCGTGGTTTACCGTGCGAACCAATATCTCTACGCATTGGAGCAGCTCGAAGCGACCCACCTGTTTGACGAATACGTGATTGAATCAATGATCAAGCTGCTTGAGCGTAAAACCTTCACCGAGCCGATGGCGATCAACATCGCCCACAGCAGTCTGTCACAGCCCAGCTTCATCCGTTGGATAGCCAATACACTGGAGAAACATAAATCGGTGGCGTCTTTGCTTCATTTTGAGATTCCAGAAGAGTGCTTTGTGAACCAGCCGCACCACACCGCTTTGCTGTGCCACGCTATTCGTAACGCCGGTGCCGAGTTTGGCGTGGACAACTACGGTCGCAACTTCCAATCGCTCGATTACATTAATGAGTATCGTCCTAGCTACGTCAAACTCGACTATCTGTTTACCCACAATCTGGACGATGAAAAGCAGAAATTCACCCTGACATCCATCTCTCGGGCAGCGCACAATTTGGGTATCACCACCATCGCCTCAAGGGTAGAAACCCAAACGCAGTTGGACTTCTTGTCAGAACATTTTGTTGAAGTATTCCAGGGCTTCATCGTAGATAAAGAGTAGTAAGGTTATCTCATGAAAGATCCATTGTTGAATTCGCTGATATACGTCAGCCGCTACTACGGACTGGCCAACTCGCCAGAGGCGCTAGTCAACGGTTTGCCACTCTCCGATGGCAAGCTGACGCCTTTTCTGCTGCCACGATCTGCAGAGCGCGCGGGCTTGGTCGCGAAAGAGAACCGCGCTGAACTGGAAGCTATCTCCAGCTTAGTCTTGCCCGCCATTTTGCTGCTCAAAGGCGGCGACTCGTGCGTGCTTAACAGTGTCAGCCAAGAAAAAGGCGAAGCGGAAATCACCAACTTAGAAAGTGGCATGGTGCCAGTCGTCATTCCTTTGGACGAGCTCAAAGCTCAGTACACAGGGCGCTATTTCTTAGTCAAAAAGCAGTTCCGCTATGACGAGCGCTCACCAGAGATCCTCAAAACGCGCGAAGGTCACTGGTTTTGGTCAACCTTGTGGCAATCAAAACACATCTATCGTGACGTGTTGATCGCTTCTATCCTGATTAACCTATTTGCCATCGCAGCACCGATGTTTACTCGTATTGTCTACGATAAGGTGGTACCAAATCTCGCCTTTGAAACCTTATGGGTATTGGCAAGTGGGATTTTCGTTGTCTTCCTGTTCGATTTTGTCCTAAAAATGCTGCGCAACTACTTTATTGATGTGGCAGGGAAAAAATCGGACATTCTGATCTCTTCAAAGTTGTTTAGCAAAGTGATGGGCATTCGTATGGAATCGAAGCCACCCTCGGTCGGTGCTTTTGCTCGCCATTTGCAAGAGTTTGAATCGATTCGCGAGTTTTTCACATCGGCAACGATAAGCTCGCTGATCGACCTACCTTTCGCGTTGCTGTTTCTCTTACTGATTTGGCTGATGGCGGGTGACTTGGTTTGGGTGCCTATCATCGGCGTGCTGATCGTGATGATTCACTCATTTCTAATTCAAGGCCCCCTACGCCGATCGATTGAAGAAGGATCTCGTTTGGCGTCGCAGAAATACGCTAATCTGATCGAAAGTTTAGCCGGGCTGGAAACGGTCAAACTGTTCAGCGCACAAGGGCAGTTTCAGTACCGCTGGGAAGAAGCGGTTGCGCATATGGCCAACTGGAACATCAAAACTCGCCGCATCACAGACAGCATCCAAAGTGCCGCTGGCTTTGTGCAACAAAGTGCCAACGTGGGTATGATCATTCTTGGCGTCTATCTCATCTCTGAGGGTGACCTTACTATGGGGGGCTTGATCGCTGCGACGATGCTGAGCGGCAAAGCGATCGGCCCGCTGGTGCAACTGTCACTGTTATCGACTCGCTACAATCAAGCAAAATCGTCAATGACTATCATTAATAAGGTGATGGAAATGCCAGACGAGCAAGAAGAAGGCAAACGCTATATTCACCGCCCGATTGTGCAAGGCAAAATTGAGCTGGATCGAGTAACGTTCCACTACCCTGATGCCCCCATCGCTTCGATTCGTGATTTGAGCCTGACCATTAATCCAGGGGAGAAAGTCGCCATCATTGGCCGTATTGGTTCGGGTAAAACCACCCTTGAGCGGCTGATTATGGGCTTATACAAACCCACAGCTGGGCACGTGCGTATCGATGATACCGATATTGAGCAGTTGCATCATGTTGATATCCGTCGCAACATTGGCTGCGTTCCGCAAGACAGCACGCTGTTCTTTGGCTCCATTCGCGAGAACATAACCTTGGGGCGTACGTTGGTCGATGATAGGGATGTGTTAGACGCCGCTAACCGCGCAGGGGTAACCAACTTTACCCAAGCAGACCCAGCAGGTTTAGAGCGCCAAGTCGGCGAAGGCGGTGCGATGCTCTCAGGTGGGCAGCGACAATCGGTGACGATTGCACGCGCATTTTTGGGTCGGCCGCCAATCCTACTCATGGACGAGCCAACCAGTGCGATGGATAACCGCTCAGAGATGCAAATCAAGCATCAGCTCTCTCAACTAAAAGCGAGTGAAACGCTGATTCTCATCACGCACAAAACCTCGATGTTGGATGTGGTGGAACGCGTCATCGTGATGGAAAAAGGCAGCATTATTGCCGATGGGCCCAAAGCACAGGTGCTCAGTGATCTCAAACAAGGCAAGGTTCGCGCCGTCAGTTAACACCAACCCCAGCACAGGCTGGGGTTGTTTTTATCCTCAGTTTACAGTGTAAATACACCCAGCCTTAACGCCGCTGTAACGTGGTCGTATGATTGCCAACGTCATTGACTTGATAACCGTTTAATCTCAGCACGCAAGTCAAAACATCAACAAACAAGTCGGTACGCAAATTGCCGATATCCGCGTAATCGTAAACCGTCGGGCCACAAGCATAGAGCCCGACTGCATTTTCCCGAATGGTACAAAAAGGCTGAAGGGTCCTTGTGAGCGTGTTAAATAACTGCACGGGTGAGGGCTAGTTTGCGGCCACGTCTTCTTCTTCCAGGGTTGAGGAAACTTTGATCTCATACTGATTGAAACGGAAGATACTGCCACCATGAGTTCGCTTGGTGACCACCTGTTCATCACCAAATTGCACCGTCACTCGGGTGAACACTTTTTCCGTCGCTTCCACCGTATTGATTTCCAACAACGCATTGAATTCAGAGTCGACTGTTTCAAGCTCACCTTTAAGCGACTCGAGTTGTTCACTGTTTTGCGCTTTCAGCTCTGTAATTTCAGCCTCGACGCCTTCTTCCCTCTCCGCTTTGGGTGTCTTCTTAAATTCGAGTTCGCGACGAATCACATCCATCGTCTCTTCTTGGGCAATCTTATACTGCTCTTTGAGCGAAGCGATTTTATCTTTATATGCTGCAAAACGAGCAAAGGCTTCAATCTTGGTCGCCGTATCCCCTTCAACACCAAGAAAGACACATTTTACTTTTCCGCCAACGCGGGCAACCCCACCACTCAAGGTACCGTTTTTGCCGTTGGCATCCATCACGGTAAGATCATGACCGCACATAATGTCGTTGTTGAGTGAATGCACCGCAAGGTCAATGTTGTGCCCTGCCTGCAACTCACAATATTGTGCATAGTTGGCGCTAATATTGCCTTTGGTTTTAACCGAGCAGCTTTTGGCTTCACCCTCACTCACGGTATGACCGATGATGCCTTTGCCAACCACAATATCGCCTTGTGCCTGCACATCGGCCGATTCGATAAAGCCGCCAACGGTGATCGAGCCTGTCGCGCGAACTTTCATCCCGGCTTCTATATCACCCGAGATCACCACATTGCCCTTAAATTTGATATGCCCCGTCCCGACACCGACGTTATTGAGGCACAACGCGCTGTCGACTTCGATGGCTTTTTCTTTAATCAGAGGCATGCCCGCTTGACTGGCGACGAGTATGTTGGGATTGTAAGATGCGATTTCCGTTCCTTTGCCAGGTTTTAATGCTGCGTCTTTCCCGGCTAAAGGCGGAATGGCTTTGCCTTGAACCGTGAATCCCGGGGTACCTTTAGTGGCAGGCTCGCGACGCATCACTTCGTCTCCGCGTTCGACGGTAATGGTTTCACCAAGATTGCGCATGTCGATTTTAGCGTTCGCTGACTTCCCTTTCTCCGGCTTAAGCACTCGCTTGGTGATGTCTTCCACCAGAGGAACAAATTGGGCATCTTTGCCTTTGACCGGTTGTTTGCCTTGTGCCACAGCTTGTACAAAACGCTCACCAGGTTTGAGCTGGTTGCTCATGACCAGCACTTTTTTCAAGGCCAGCTTGTTAATGCCTTTGGTAATATGCGCGCTGGCTAGGGCGTGGACTATCTCGCTACCGCGCAAACCTCGGCCTCCATAGGCACCCGTTATTTTCATACTGGCCAACATATCATTGTTTGACAGTTCGACTTCTAACTGCGCATTCAACCGTTTTGCCACCTCAATACCTTGATACGCTTCGGCCTTTTTCTCCCGCACACTGTTAATAAACCGCACCACTTCTGCTTCATCAAGAAACAGATTTCCAGCGTCCATCTCTGCCAGTACGGCGTCAATTTCTTTTCTGATCAGCTCACCACCCAAATCCACTTCAGGGAGTTTGGCGATGATACTGGTCTTTTTTTCATTCCATGAAAGGCAAAGTTTCCACATAAACAGCCACGTGCAGTTAAAGCCAAAAGACAATCTTGGAACTAGTCTAACGAAAATGAGGATCGCTGAGAATCATTGAAAGGGAATAATCTGGCTCACATCACTAAAGGGTATGTCGAACGAGATTGCATCCAGTTTGTGACAGTGGGTCTATTTCTTGCCCAATCGGTTTACACTGTAAATCCACATCGCTAGCCACAAACAAAAAGAAGCCGATTAGGTAAAGCGCAACATCGAGGGTATTTTTATTTTCCGCTGAAGCTCACAATCTCTATGTATTTGGAATAAACCGCTAAAGCCACGAGCGATTTACAGTGTAAAGAGCAATGGGTTTACTCTGCAAGATGCTCCAATTTACATTGTAAATTCGATAGAGAAACGAGTTGGCGCACATCGTCTCTTAGCGCTTGTTCTGCTTGTTTGCGACCAGGAAAAGCAAAACGCGCAGCGCAGCGCTGCCACGACTGGTTGAGCAACACTTTGCTGATTAGCAGATCCGACAAGCTCTCCACGTCAAGCGACAATAGCCAAGCTTTAAGCCAAGGTTGGACGCTGTCAAAACTGTTACCACCTTCAGCATAATTGACAATCAGCGCGATACAAGTCGGATTGGGGCTTGAGTAGCTCACCGTGTTGAGCAGCGATCGCACCAGCATCGCATCCAACTCGGAAAAGCTCAACGACAGATAATCCGGCAGTGTCTCCTTGAACATCAGATGCGCTTGGGCTTGCCATATTTCAGCCAACGAACTTAACGCTTTCACCATCACCAGAGAATGGCATCCACTGGCTGCATCTTGAGAAAAACCCAATCGCAGTGGCACATAACCCGCTCGCTGCCAGAAGCGAACCAATCCCGCGCTGGCGCCAAAGCTGGTAGCAAGATAATCCGTTTTATCTTTAAGCAGAGTTTGTAACTGAGCCAATAGATTCTGCCCGATGCCACGCCCTTGCCAATCTGGGTGAACAGCAATCCGCATTACTCGTGTCGCGGTTTGCTGCGCAGCTTGCGTGATGCCGAGATGATTGGCAATGGTGGTCGCAACCAAATGCCCGGCTGGGCGCCTATGTCCAAGCTGAATCGCTTTAATCAGATCGGCGTCCAACCCGCCTTCCTCAACGGTCAAAATGCAGCACACGACAGCATCTTGCACTTGTGCCAAGTAAAGCTGACACGCCTCATCGGCGAGCAACTGAAGTAAGTCATTGGGTGTGGTTTGATAATGCGCGTTGACCAAAAGAGAGAAACAGGATTGGAGTACCGCTGGCTGTGCAAGTAATTCAGCTTTACTCACTAAGCGTAAGCTCAACGCATCACTAATCACGTCATCAATCGACACATCATCGCTTTGTAACAAAAAGGCACGATTGAGCCACTCTTCCAGTGGGTCATTTCTCTTCCAGCGGATCGGCTGCTCTAAGTGATACGCTTTCATTCCGGGGCGCTCAGCTTGCAGCCAAGGGATAAACTTATTAGAAAAACCTCTGCCGCACCCTTCGTAACCATGAACGGTAGAAGAGAAGACCAAACGATGATAGTCAACGACCATCGCTTTTAGCATCGGCAAAGGAATGGCTGCAGCTTCATCAACCAGCAAGAGATCACACGATGGGCGTTGTGATAACAGCTCATCGGGCGCAATAAATTGCAGTGACGATTCACTGGTACGAAACATGAATTTCCCATCGCTTTGGGCACTGGATAACTGTGTTTGTGCGTGGAAAAATAATGTTTCAACTGCTGAAAATGACGGCGCGGTCAGCAAAATTTTCAACGGCCGCTGCTGCATTAACTGGCCACAAGCCAGACCAAGCGCACTGCTTTTTCCTCGTCCTCGGTCTGCCGTCAGCACAAGAGGCCGCTTGCGATGCCCAGTCAGCACTTTTTTGACCGATTCGATGGCATGACGCTGATCCGCGAAGCCATCTTCAACCTCTGGCGCTACAACCAACTGGGGAACCTGTGTGACCTGCCCTTTGTTAATTTGCACTAACTCGGCGAAGTGACGCTCTAACCAAGCTTGAGCATAAGAGGTTGTTGGTCCATCACTGGGTAATATCAGTAAAATCCCGCCGCCAACTAATGCACCACAAGCCGCGGTGAAACTATTGGCATCAAACGGCTGGCGCGCATCGACAACAAGAACTTGGCACTCCTGCCCTAAAAGGCGCTGCCCTTGTTTATATCCGACCGCTTTTCTGATCTGCGGATGAAAGTCATCACGTAGCCCAACAGAAAAAATGACCGCCGAAGTTTGCAGAGTTAGCCAGTGATGCAGTTGTTCATCTTGCCAACTAGCGTCACCACGCAAAACCACGCCATAACGCCAGCCTGTCGTTGATGCTTGCTGATAAATCGCATGCAACGCTTGTAAAGGAGTGTCCATAAATCGTACCCAAGTTCGAAGTGTGCTTATGGTAGCACAGGATCAAAAAAAGCCGCATCAGCGGCTTTTTCGTCAACAAATGGCGGTTTATCCTAGCTTGGATTCAAGAAATTTGAGGATCTCATCCATCGTTTGGTCATCTATTTTCTTTAGTGTCAGTGCTAGATTACTGCCCTTACGGCTGTAAGACGCGCGTCCTTTGATAAGCTCTGTCTTCTCTGCTTTGGCTTGAGGCTTAGTTGGTAGCAACTCAGACATCCACTGCTCAAGCGTTTCCGTCACTTCTTTGGTCAAACGCGCCACTCCCTGAGCCTGACTACGTTGCCAAACCAGCCCTTCTTCACTCAGACATTTATGCAAAAGCTGCGTTTGTTGCTCACTTGGCAAAGAGAAGTACTGTTTGTGCAGTTTTACGATCGTCGGGCGGCCAAGCTCGCTCACGTTTGGGTAAGCTTGCAGCAACTCCATAGGCAGCGAAGCCGCTTTGATCGCGCCGCTAACCAATGCCTCACTACATTGGAACATTTTTGCCAGCGCTTTTTGATCTTCGGCTTCCCCTTTATCCAACTTCGCCTGCATCTCTTTGCCTTTCTCGTACAGCGAGAGTGGCTTGTGTGCATTAGCGACATCAGACAAAAATTTCGCCTGCTCGGCACTGATGTTATCGGCGACATAAATGAGGAAATCTTGCTTCGCGAGAATACAAGACATACGACGGCGACTACCATCGAGCACTTCGATCTTACCGTCAGCTGCACGACGACCGACCGCAGGGTATTGCTGCCCTCTCTCTTTGAGCGTACTTAAAACATCGGACAACGCGTGTTCGTTTAAAAATGCCTGTTCACGTGCATTTTCTGCAAACACGACCGTTTTCTGTTCCACCTCTTGAGCGGCAATACGCACCAATTCAAACGTGACGCTCTGCTCTCCCGCCACAGACAGTTCAATCACTTGTGCTTGTTCTTTCGCCGCAGTCTGCGCCTCTTGAGGTGTGGTGACTCGGCGCTTATCTGCTTTACCAAAGAGTTTGGCATTGAGTTCTGAAGTTCTGATTGCCATGACTTATTTATCCTTGATTCAGTGAAGACCAATGAGAATGAAGCACGCGCTCCAGTTCAAGCGCACTCTTTTGCACCGCATCTTGCGCCGTCGCTAGTGTCTTTTTGCCGCCTTCAAAGTCACCCGTGGTTAAATCAAATACCGTGCTGTAGGTATCGGCGCAGGTTTCAAAAGCGCGACTGCGAGGAATGGTCGCCATCATCACTTGGTCACCAAGTAAGTAGTTCATCTCAGTCAGTACCGAGACTTGCTTTTTATTGTCATCTTCAA
Organism: Vibrio sp. S234-5; assembly: GCF_000960595.1. Classification (NCBI taxonomy): domain Bacteria; kingdom Pseudomonadati; phylum Pseudomonadota; class Gammaproteobacteria; order Vibrionales; family Vibrionaceae; genus Vibrio; species Vibrio sp. S234-5. The sequence continues at coordinate 128,001 of NZ_JZAM01000266.1, read as the reverse complement.
ACATGGTTGGCATAAGGCGGACAAACTCCAGCCCTTTCCAATCGTCTGGAAACATTTCGTACACGGTTGGCAAGTGCTGGAAGAAGTTGACTGTCGACGCCCAGTCCAAACGTTTCGCCGCACATGGGATCAACAGCGCATTCGATGCATACATCGCATTCCAAACAAGAGGATCGACGTGAGGACCGGTATCAATCATGATGACATCAAAATCATCAGCAATCTTATCGATCAGTTTTTCCTTGAGCAAACGAACGATATCAAGAGACTGATTTTGAGACAAATACTGCCAAGCTTCAGCGTTAAACATCGCATCTTCCGGGAACGCCGAAATGGTTTTCAGATTAGGATATTGCGTTGGTAAAAGCACATTGCGGTGCAAGAATTCACGATTAACCTCGACCTCTTCTGGAACATTGTCCAGCATGATATCAACCGCAGAATAGATATTATCGTGCTCAGCAATGCTGATTTGCGGATTGAGGAATAAACGCAGAGAGCCTTGCGGGTCTAAGTCAATAAGACAAATACGGTAACGTTTATCCAAATTCAACGCCAAGCAAGCGGCTAAATGCACAGCCGTCATCGACTTGCCCGTACCGCCCTTTTGGTTTTGCACATTGATAATCCACGGCTTGTTTCCGGTGCTGTTTTTACGCTGGTGAAACTTCGCCACGCCCGCGGCGTCCATCAACATGTGTGCTTCTTCTAAAGAGATCGAGTAATGGTTGGCGTTGTTTTTGGTAAACTGATGCCCTTCCGCTTCCATTTTGCTGATCGCATCATCCAACTTACGACGGGTTAAACCCGAACGAGTTTCCATTAATGCCTTAGACATTGGCGGAAAATAATCATCACTACGCTCTTCAAGCACAATCTCAATTCGGTCCGCCTGAACTTGTTGGGTTGATTCAGCCAACTTAATGAGATTCTCTATCGTTTGCTCTCTTTTCATTATCGATTCCTTAGAGAAATATCTTTCGCACGATTGTACAGCACTTTAATTCAAATACAACAAAAAGGTGAACGTTCATTTTGAAGAACAATCACATAAAAATGTTTTAATCACGTCATAATGATGTAAACAAGAGCGATAATGTGCTTGTGACTACAATGACTTTCATCAACCCTAACCGATTGCACTGAGACAAAACAAAAGAATTACAGTGTCACTAATTTACAATGTAAATGTTATCACTCATCGGAACGATTAGATAACACCTCTAAATTACGGCACTTGTCAAATTGATTAGTGAAACGAGCGAAAAAGCCGCTCTCATCGCAATCACGTGAAAGACTGAAACAAAGCGCGGAATCTCATCATGATCATGCTTCTGCAAAAGATCAGCGCGTTTTATATTTCATTTTGGACAAACTAGAATGGGAAAGATGATCAAGGAAGTCCGTTGATCATCTTTCCGTAAATAGTCTGGTTGACGAAACGATGATCATGGTAATGAAGATCGGTGAGGTCTACAGAAAGAGAGACGGCAGGAAGATCAATTCTGCGGAACCATGATCAAGTACCGTCATGCTCGGAAGCATGTAAATACTTCGCGAAACTACGGAAGAATGCCGATGGAATGGGGATTCAGGCAATCCCGTACGTTTCTGTAGTGCATCGGCCAGTCAAGACAAACGCATTACCTCTTTCACATCGCCATGATCATGCTTTCGTAAAGATTGCCCCAAGCCAATCACGCTCTATTGCCGTTGGAAAACGCACATTTTTTAGACCATAAGTCCGCACTGCTGTTATTCCCATCGTATATCGCCAATAAGTGCCATGCTTGATCATCGTTCCGTTATCATTTCAGCTTGCCAAACAGAGGCTACAAGCCTAATTTTTTCTTCTTGCTGTGGATAAATTGTTTACCGCGGATGATCATGCTTTCAATACTATGGTGATCATCGTTTCTTTTCTCTAATGATCATGTTTTCATAAACTTGTGATCATGCTTTCTCACTAATGATGATCATGTTTTCAACCTGGCGATGATCATAGTTCCTAACGGGGAAAATAAAAATACTTAAATTACAGCTATCTACAAGCACCTCCCGTCACAGATCATTAGATCATCTATATCAATAGGATCAAATAAATCAAAAAAGATCAGTTATTTAAAGACCGCTATTTTCTCTTTATTTATGATCTTTTTTTCATTATTCTCTTGGAACTATAGTGCTTTTACGGTCAACGCGATCTGGATCTAACATGACAACCGAAGAAAAAATACTGATCAAAGCTCCAAGGAGCCACAAAGACGGCCATCTGTTTGAAGTCAGTGCCTCGTCTGCAGATTGGGTTGAGCAATATCAGCATTTCAAAGGGGTAACGAAAAGTATCTTAGAATTGTTAAATTTGATCTCTTTGCGTGGATTTAGCAGTAAAGACGGACTGGTATCAACCACTGAAATTGTCGATGCTACCGATGGACAATTAACCCGAGCCGCACTACAGCAACGTTTACGAGCCGCGGTCAGCATCGGATTGTTTACCCAAACGCCAGTACGCTTTGAGGAGGGGCTTGCAGGCAAAACGATGCTGCATCGTTTCGTTAACCCGAACAAACTGATCTCGGTATTAGGCGCTGCCAGTTTAGTCACCGAAAAAGTAAAACAGAGTGAAAAAGAGAAACGCTCGAAAGCGTTAGCGCAAACTCAGGTCAATAAACGATTACTCAATGAACACGGCTTAAATACGCCGCCGAGTATGAAAGATGAAGCTGATCAATTCGTCGTTTCACCAACCAATTGGGCCGGGATCATTGACCAGGCACTCGCCCCCCCAAGGACTCGCAAAAGCTACCAGAAATCGATGGTTTCAATCTCCGGTACTCGAGCGGTGATTGAAACTCGCTCCTCGAAAAACATCATGACGGTGGACGATCTGATGACACTGTTTGCGTTGTTCACTTTGACGGTGCAATACCATGATCATCACAAAGAGGAATATCAGTTAGATGCCACCCACATTCCGAACAAGACACCACTCTATATCACGGATATTTTGTCGCTAAGAGGCAAAAAAGACAGTGGACCAGCGCGCGATTCTATCCGCGATAGTATTGATCGTATTGAGTTTACCGATTTTCAATTGCATGAACTGACCGGGCGTTGGCTGAGTGAGAATATGCCCGAAGGGTTTAAAAGCGATCGTTTTCGCTTTATAGCTCGCACCATTACGGCGTCTGAAGAGGCGCCTACAGAGGGCAGTGACGGTGAAATTCGCATTAAACCCAACCTATACATTTTAGTTTGGGAACCCTCGTTTTACGAGGAGCTACTGACTCGCGATTACTTTTTCCTCTTTCCACCAGAAATCTTGAAACAACATACTTTGGTGTTTCAATTGTATTCGTTTTTCCGCAGTCGTATGGTTCGTCGCCACACGGATAGCATGCTGTTGACCGAGCTCAACCAAAAGTTGGCGCGCAATATTGAATGGCGCCGTTTTTCAATGGATCTGATCCGTGAGTTACGTCGGCTATCAGAAGGGAAGGGATCGGAAGATCTTTTTGTCGTTAACTTGTGGGGCTACCACCTGACCGTGGCGACGATCCAAGATAAAGACAAAGTGATCGACTACCAGATCGATATCAAATGTGATGTTGAAGAAGTGCTGCGTTACTCACGAGCTCGTACCACCAATGCGGGCAAACGCAATATGGCGCCGACGCTGCCTAATCCGCTACGCAACGAAATGGTTAGCAAGCAGAAGCTGGAGGAGCTATCAGGCATCATTGATGGTGAGTTTGAGCCGATCCAGCGCAAAGAGCGTTCTCCGAAAGGCAATTTGGGGCGCAGAGTGAAACTGCGTAAGCACTTAGTGGAGATCAATGCCGATGAGATCACTATTACGCTAACCAAATATACCTCTCCAGAGGCCCTAGAACGCAGTATAACGGCGTTATCAGCGATGACAGGGCATCCGTATGTTTCTATCAAAGAAGAGTGTCAGGAGCTGTTAGAGAAGCTGGATTACATTCGCGTCGATGAGCATGTTTTACCATATGAAGCGCTCAGTAAAGTCGTGGAGCTGTACAACAGCCAGACGGAGAACAAACATTTGTCGATTGAGCGTTTGATTGCTGGCCTTGCCGTGCGGCGAAAAGTGTGTCGCCAAGTGTTTGAGGGCCATCTGGATGACACTGTGTTCCGTGCGCTAGACGAAGTGGCCGTTTGACTTTCCAGCGCACCATCTTATTCACTGGGCGGATGTGAAGCCGCTCAGGTCAAATAATCTCACATTATCCTAAATATCAGAGAGTTACCTGGCTTGGGTTGAGTTCACATTGGCGCACTGTCAGCAATAGTTTACGTACCATAAAATAAGCAATTAGTTGCTTATTTTATCACAGCAATTATGTTTTTATCGAGACCTACAACCGATAAGGACATCCAATGAGAAACATTCTACGCAACGTCATATTGGCTTCATCGTTTTGCACCGCTTCCGTGGCTTATGCGCAAGTGGATCTGCCGGTGATCGCCGATCACATACCATTTACTCACTCCTCTGCATTCAAGTCGATCAATCCGCTGGTGGTTCAACATCCCGGCGCACAGTTTATTAAGATCCACTTTAAAACGCTGATCTTACCGCCAGGAAGTTCGATCCGCCTGACCTCAAAAGAGGGAACCGAGGTGCTGGAGTATACGCAAAGCCAAGAGAATTGGTTCGCTCAATCGATTTTCGGTGAACAGGTTACCGTTGAGTTGCTGCCTAACCAAGCGGGTGAAGTCGGTGAGTTCGACATTGACTATTTTACCGCTGGTCATCAGGCTGGAATGACAGCGTCTACGGGGGATAGCACATTCTCCACTTGCGGAATCAATGAGCGTCGGGACGTCGCTTGCTGGCAAGAGAGCCATGCTGACAAAGTGGCGTGGTCAAGCCCGGTGGCTCGGCTACTGATCAACGGGCGTAGCCTCTGTACCGCTTGGCGTGTTGGCCCTGACAATACACTCTTTACCAACAACCATTGTGTAAGCACGGCATCTGAGTTGAAAAACACCGAAGTTTGGTTCAACTATCAACGCAGCAGTTGTAACGGATCCTTGGCAACAACGGTGAAAGTGATGGGTAATGAGCTGCTGCGCACAGACTACACCTTGGACTACACCCTGTTTAGTGTTGATGACTTTGCCAAGATTGCAGCCTTTGGTTACTTAGGCTTGTATGCCAATGAGCCAGTCTATGGTGATGGCATCTATATTCCGCAACATGGCGCTGGCAATCCGAAAGAGCTCGCGATTGAAAGCGATCAAAATGGGTCCGGTTTGTGCCAAATTGATATCGCTTCAACCAATGGCCGAGGCACCAACACCGATACCGGTTATTTCTGCGATACCATCGGTGGATCATCGGGTTCTCCAGTATTGAACGCGGCCAATAACAAGGCGATTGCGCTCCATCATTTTGGTGGCTGTGAAAATCAAGGGGTCAAAATGAGCCGGATTTGGCCGCAAGTGGCCATGTACTTCAACAACACTTTGCCTGAGGGGTCCGTTGATCCAACCGTGCCAACCATTGAAGAACTCATCCCTGGTTCTGCGCGCACTGATCTGGCTTTGAATAAAGGGGAAGAGAAGAGGTTTGTTGTCAAGGCGCAAAATAGGATTTCAGCGCTGACAGTGGCGATTCAATTTGGCGCGGGTGATGCCGACTTATACGTACGGTCAGGCGCACAACCCACCACGAGCGTCTATGATTGCCGGCCTTTTCGTTCAGGCAACAATGAGTCTTGCTCTGTGCCTGCTGTGGGGGAAGATCTTTACATCATGGTGAGAGCTTACAGTCACTTCTCTGGGGTGATGTTGAATGCAACCCAAGAGTAAAAAGCCTCTGTTTATCCGGCGAAGGGTATTCATGTACGTAAATATTAACCAATGCAATAATTTGTATATTGATTGAATTCAGACCGAACGTTAACAATCTACTGACATTTAAATCGTTCGCCAAAGCTACTATGGCTTCGAATAGACAACCTTTTGTCCTTTCTGATGATTAATAGATTGGCTCATATTGTTACATTCATTCTGAATAGATTTCGCGAGTTCACTGAACTCGCTTTTTTTTGTCTTGCGAAAAGTATTACGCATGATCGACTTGATGTTTAGCGATTTCAAAGTCTTCCAGACTGCGGTTTCTGATGATGGGCATGACTCACTGATAGGCTGTACTGGTCTAACTGTCTATAAGATTGATGGTTTAGGCTAGTGTTATCATTGATATAATCGATAACCCAGACTTTGGATAGAGCTCCCCTACGTGACGGCTTCTCCACGTCTGCTCAACGCATCATGGCAGTAGTCGATGTCTTTCCAATCTCCGTACGGATTTATTCCTCCACCGCGATTTGACAGAGTTTATCGAGCAAATATCGATTCAGAAGGAACAAGGGCCAGAAAACATCAGGCACGGTAAAAGTCATGTGCATCCAACGACAATTAGGTAGACGCTCTACCTGTTGGGTTATCCAGTTATCGGTGGATTTTTTACCGCAGCAGGAGCAAGCGCGGCTGGAGCACGTAAACCAAATGTTTTTAGTATGGTAGCAGTCGTCGTTTTCACAATGCAGAGTTTTACCGCCCAAGGTGGATTTGCCGCCGGCGAGCATTTTAGCGACTTCAGAGATTTCAACATCACGAAGAGGATGATCGGTAGAGACCAAGTGTTGCCAGGCTTTGTTGTATTCAAAGAGAAAGTTAAGAGGTCGAGGTTGGTAGAGTGTATTGACAGAAGTGCGAGCGGCCATAGTCAGTAAAGATTATCGGAGCGGTATTGCCGCGAATGCAGAGCCTGATTATACGTCTAAACCTACCCACCCCGTGCCCAATTGCAGCGTAGCTGCTCTGTTCCACCCAAAGCCGAAATGACTATTCAGTGTGGTTCAATGTTCAAACTTTGCAACAGAACCGCAGGAATCAAGCGTCTACCAAGGTGATTCTAGGGAGAATGGCAACCTATCGACCTGACCATCATAACCCCATTTCAATGGCCTTAGTCTAACTGCTTGGTAGGCCCCGGGCCTTACAATACCCTCGAGTTCAGATAGATAACCAACTTTCATACCTCCTCCACCCATCCTACCGATATGTAAGCAGTTCCTCACACTCATGCCTTGGTATTGTTGAACACTCGTAAAGACACCTAGTAGACTAGGAACGCCTCCAAATTCTGAAGTAGCAACCTCAGCAAAGTCCTTTGCGATACTGGGAGTCAAGGAAAAATAAAACCCTTTCCCTCCCGACAACCCCCCATTGATATTCATTTTTCCTAAGTTTAATCCGCCTTCTATTCCTTGATCTAGGAAATGACTTGAAGTCCCATGAAAACCTACAAGTGTGTCACCTGTTGTTTTTGAGATCTTTAGCCCGCTCTCAAGATCCAAAGCATCGAGTAGAGAGTTGTTATAGAGAGCACTAAAACGCCTTCCTGCCGTGACCGCACCTTTCCCACTCAATCCTTTAGTTTTGGCCCTTGCAATCCTTTGACTCGCAGCTGACAGTGATTTCCCCAACTTGCCCACTCCCTGCCCCATTCCAAAGGTGCCCAGACCGACAACGGCGCCGATAATGGTATTGATTCCTGCTTGCTTAACGGGGACCCCTGCGGCAACATTCAAGCCAAAATCCGCACTACCGGAAACCGCGATATCAGCGATCGCTAGGCCAACCTGAACACTGGTCTTCGCTCCCTGGGCTGCTGCACCAAATCCGCCACTAATAAAACCAATAGCGGCACCAATGCCAACTTGCTTCCAGTCAAATTTATGTTCAGGATTGATAGCGCATTGAATTCCCTCACTTACAGCAGATAAAGCGCCTCCCACCAGAGCACCAATAATGGCTCCGATTAACAAACTGAGCAGAGCAAAGTGACCACTGGGATCGTGGCGATTTACTGGATCACCCAGACAATAGGCATATCCGTTGGTCCCACCTTTGCCAAAAGGGCTTAGGCTATCTTGAGCATGGAAGCGCATTAGTGTGGGGTTATACATCCGGTAACCATTGCCTAGTGCATAGAGTTTCGTCACAGGATCTTGACGAACCCCATTAAATCCAACGGGATTCTGGCAGATAGGGCCGATTTTTCCATAAGAAAACTCGGAGGATGATGTGTATGCGATAGGTAATGTAACAGACGTAACCACCAAGGCGGATAGATGACCTGTTTGCTTCAAAAACTGTCTTCGGTTAGGTTGGAAAGAAGAATTGCTCATATTATTAACTGAATTGTTAATTGTGTTACTGACAAAGTAAATAGAGTTTTAATAGAATGGAACTCTCTGTTTACTCCATGGCGTTGTTGCCTAAATCTGTTGAATTTTTTCCAAACCCTGCGATCTGATCCTTTGTGATGGTTAGAACGGTCGGTGGTGACATGGGTAAAGCGAAAAAGAAAATAACTAATTGGGTGGGGCTTTGTTGCAATACTCGACCTCTCCGTCTTTTGACGGATCTCAGGTGTAGCGGTAGCTTTGGGGCATGCCAAGCGATGTAAATCGGTTCAACACGCCGCAGACGATCATCATCTCCATCTTTTGGTTGGAGATTTTTCTGGCATGCAGTTGGTTACCAAAGGGTCGATTGTTTCTAAAAATCAATGAAGGGCTTTTCTCGCCCTCGCGAGGAAAGTTCTTCGTTGATTGTCGCAGCTCGCCTGTACGAGTGAGAATAAGAACTTGAATATCTAAAGATATTCTTAAAGATCTAGAAAGATCCTCAAAACTATACCAGTTGACCATTCCCTAGAGGTTGTGACTGTAAACTCATTTGGTAAAAATTTCCGAGTCGAGCTGCACAATAACTACCGGTTACATGCCCACCGAGATGTGCTTGATCATTTCCCTATTTATTGCCATTTCACTTGATCATGCTTTCGAGATTCATTCCAGCAGAGGGCGTTCAACAGCTTCACGTGGCATTCGATAATCTCATGAGCTTGCATTAACCACTGTTGTCCTTCCTGCTGATTGCAAAACTCCAAGCTCAGCACAGTGAGATGTTGTAGTCGTTTGACACACCAGTCGCGGATCTCAATATCGGTGCGAACATCGCTCGCCACCTGTTCTAGTTTGCTCGATATGTACAGCAAATAGCCCAATGCCCTCTCGGGATGGGTGCTACGAGAGGCTTGAAACAGCCGCAGGCAACCGTCTAACCAGCATGCGATCGCTTTACTTTGCTCATCACTGAGGTGAGGACCAAACACGGCAGGCGGTGCAGAAAAGAGCATTGATTTCAACGCATCACATTGATCATGCTTTTGTGACTGATACCAATGGGAAATATCGGCTAGCCAGAGAGTCAGTTCCATTGCCCGTTCTACCTCTGATTGAATCTTGAGGGTTGTTTATACCATTGAGTCTGGTTGATGTTTGAAGGATTGACCAGTCGTAAGCATGGATGTGAGCGCAAGTGTGTTGGTCTAAATCAGAGCGTTTGAATGAGAAGGTTGAAAGAGAAATGAGAGCTTGATCTCCCTGATTTTTTCAGGGTCAATTTTTTAAATCTACTGGGCGATAGGGAATTTAGCAAAAGGTAAATGACGGTTTTATAATTTAGTTGATGGAAGAGTGGGAATGGTCACATTTCCCTACTGTTTTACTTAATTCAGCAAATCGGGTTTGCTATACATCAATTGTCAAAACATGGTGTGTTCGGAGGTAATATGTCCATTAATTCAATAAACCATGACGAGATAGCAGATATGGCTCATAAGTGGGAAGTTTCGGAAGAGGAAGTCGCGCTGAGACCAGAAAAACAAGTGAAATCTGCAGAAGCGAGACGCCGCATTGAAGCGCTGAGAGAGATCCGTGAAAGCGGTCTGAGTATCGAGGAAGCAAAAGAATTAGGACTGCTTCACTAACGCAACTGTGTGATCTAACGAACTCAATGGAGAGGGTGGCCGCTAGCCACCCTTTGTGTTTTTTGGCAAGCAGACGAGTGTTTTTCGGGACGACTTGCTAAACCAGCGCCCTCAATTTATCTTCTGTAAAAAGCGGGCGCTGTGTTATATTTCGCGACTCGTTGTCCTTAAAGGTGGCGATTTCCTCACTAAGAGGGGCTCCTTATAACAACCAAATACGTACCGATGTAGAACTTCAGGAGATTTTCATGTCGTTTAATCTTTCACTGTTGGCACCGGATGAAAAGAACAAAGTTGAGTTAGATAAGCAGGCTTCGTTCTTGGTCTGGAGAATGAAAGAAGCGAAATGTGGTCCAGAGGCTATCATTGAGCGTGCCAATAAAATCACTGATCCGCGCGAAAAGGCATTTTTTGAGCAATCGATCGAAAAATACAAGAGAGTGATGAGAGTAGCTTGAGCTCCTATTTCTCGTGGAGCGAGAATTGAATTGATCTCGCTTTTTGCTAAAATCCTTCGCGTTAAAAATGTAATGTAGAGAGACATCCCGATGGGAAGAAGTTTTGAAGTGCGCAAAGCCTCAATGGCGAAAACAGCAGGCGCAAAAATTAAAGTTTACTCCAAATACGGTAAAGAAATTTACATGTGTGCGAAAAACGGTGGTATTGACCCAGACATGAACCTGTCTCTACGTCACTTGATCACTAAAGCGAAAAAAGATCAGGTTCCATCGCACGTTATCGAAAAAGCGCTTGATAAAGCCAGCGGTGGTGGCGGTGAAGATTACCAACCAGCACGTTATGAAGGTTTTGGCCCAGGTGGTGTCAGCGTGATCGTTGACTGTCTAACAGACAACGGCAACCGTACTTTCCAAGACGTTCGCCAATGTTTCGTGAAAACGGGCGCTAAAATTGGTACTCCAGGCGTGGTTGCTCACATGTTCGACCATCAAGCGGTTTTCCAGTTCAAAGGCGAAGACGAAGAAGCGATTCTTGAAGCGCTGATGATGGCCGATTGTGATGTGACTGACATCGAACTTGAAGACGGTGTGATCACGATTTACGCACCAAACACCGAGTTTTTCAAAGTGAAAACCGCGTTGAACACCGAGTACCCTGATCTGGTTATCGATGTTGAAGAGATCACTTTCGTTCCGCAAAACTACACGGCGGTTGCGGGCGAAGATGCTGAGAAGTTCCAGAAATTCCTCGACATGCTGGATGACTGTGATGACGTTCAGCAGGTTTACCACAACGCTGAACTGTAATGAAAAAAAAACCGAGCTGTTCGAAGCTCGGTTTTTTTATACCTCGACGTTATTGCACGCCTCGATTTTTCACGCTCGCATTGACTTTTCTGATTGAAGCCTTGCTGACGAAAGTGGCGCAACCGCAATTTCGCCATCGCCATTAAGCTCTCCCGTTTATCCTCTCTGTTGACCGTTTATCGCGCCTCGATGCGTTTGGTCGCATGCTCCTGCAAGAGGTAAATGGGCCCGATATGCTGACATCATCAAACCAACAGAAGGATAACGGTGATGATGTTGCTAAAGAAAAAAACGCTGCTCTCTGGTCTCTTAATCGCGACGTCGCTATGGACGGCACAGGCGCTTGCCAACCCCGATCAAGCGTTGATCAACCAGTATAATCTTGCCGCACAAGGCGAAACGGCACTGGTCGACTCCGTATTCGGTCAACTGAACCGCTTGATTGAACAAGAGGGTGCAACGCCTCTGTCTCTGGTCTACCTTGGCAGTACGCAAACCTTGCAAGGCCGAGATGCCTTCTTACCGTGGAACAAAATGAAGTTCACCGAGCAGGGGCTTTCGACCATTAATAAAGGCTTGGCGCTGCTGCACACTTTACCTTCCTCTCTCGAAAAGCAAGAACGAATTCAGGGATTGCCAGAAAGCTATTTAGTACGTGCGATGGCGGCCGCCACCTTCACAGCGCTGCCGGACATGTTTAATCACTTTGAACGCGGCTACGACTTGTACCTCAATTTGCTTGATGAACCGGGCTTCGTTGAGCAGCCGTTTGCAGCCTCCTCATGGATTTACCGCCACGCGGTGCAGGCGGCATTGCGAGCGGAAGACATTAAACAAGCGAAAGCATGGCTCAGTGAGATGGAACAGCGCGACAAAGCCAATTTAGACACCCAATCGGCATTGGCGCAAGTGGACGCTAAAGGGTAGGGGAAGCAAGATGATTGAATTTAGCCAACTTGAGCGCCACTACCTTTTAGGGAGTCACAGTGTCCCCGCACTGCGTGGCGTGAGCGGGTATATCGCACAAGGGGAAATGGTTGCGTTATGCGGCCCATCTGGCTCGGGCAAAAGCACCTTGCTCAATATTTTGGGCATGCTGGATATGGACTATCGAGGTGAGGTGACTTTTCAAGGCGCTTGTTATCCTCGCCATGCGTTGCAAGCCGCCAAAATGCGTCGTGAGCAACTGGGGTTTATCTTCCAAAAATTTAATCTCGTGCCGGTTATGACGGCACTGGAAAACGTTGCCTATCCACTGCAATTAAATGGCCTTCACAAAGCAGAGCGCGAACGCATTGCGACAGAGATGTTGCTGCAGGTTGGCCTTGAAGCGTATCTGCATGCCATGCCGGACAATTTGTCCGGAGGCCAGCAGCAGCGCGTTGCCATTGCACGTGCTTTGGTGCACCGACCTGCCCTGGTGATTGCCGATGAGCCAACGGCCAGCCTCGACAGCCAAACCGCTAATCGGGTGATTGATATCATGAAGCAGTTAGGTCATGAGTGGCGCACGACCTTTATTGTCGCCACACATGACGCGCGTATGGCGTCGCGCTGCGATCGGACCATTGAGCTGCTAGACGGCCAGCTCAGCCAGTATCACGGCGAGCAGGAGGTGATCTCATGGGCAAGTTAATCGCACGCTGTTTGCCTGATTCGCTACGTATTGCGTTGCTCAATTTGCAGCGCAATCGTCGTCGCAGCGCACTCTCAGCCAGCATTATCGCCATCGCGGTGTTTGCGCTTGGCAGCGCGGGCGGTTTTGGCCTGTACACCTACGACAGCCTCAAAGAGTCAACCGCTAGAGATACCGGTCATTTGACCATCAGTACCCCTGGCTACTTCGAGAAAGAAGAAGAGATGCCGCTGAGCAACGGTTTAAGCAATGCCGACTCTTTGATGCGCGATCTGATGGGGCTGGAAGTGGTCCGTGGCGTGCAGCCGCGCATCGACTTTACCGGACTGGTGTCGAACGGCAGCAAGTCGACCATTTTTGCTGGTATTGGCGTTAATGAGCGCGAGTTTGATATGAAAGGGCCGTTTTTGGATGTGCGCCAAGGGAAAACCTTGTCTGATCCAAGCTCTGCACGCTATGACCCGAGCGAACCGGAAGTGATGTTGGCGACCGATCTGGCGCGCAACTTACACGTCAGTGTCGGAGATTGGGTGACATTGCTGGCCACCACCACCGATGGTGCGCTCAACGCGTACGATTTCAAAGTTCGCGGCATCTACTCAACAGGTGTCCCTGAGCTGGATAAACGTCAGTTGTATCTGCACATTGACAGCGCGCAATCGCTGCTGGGTAGCGACAAAGTGAGCACTCTCTCCGTGTTTCTGTTTGAGACGGCGAAAACCGAGCAAGTCCGGCAAATATTGACCAAACGCCTCGCCAGCCAAGAACAAGCATTGCAGATCACCCCTTGGCAAGAGCGGGCTTTTTTCTACCTCAAAGTGAAAGATCTTTATGATCGCATTTTCGGCATCATGGGCGCGGTGATGGCGCTGGTGGTGTTTGTCGCACTGTTTAATACCATGACCATGTCGGTGACCGAACGCACGCGAGAAATTGGCACCTTGTCGGCGCTGGGTAGCTATCCCAATGAAATTATTGGTGGCTTTTTACGTGAAGCGGGATTAATCGGCCTGATTGGCAGTGTGGTCGGTGCGCTGGCTTGCGCTGCGCTTTGTGCTCTTTTGATGGTGGTGGATGTGCAGATGCCGCCACCGCCGGGGCGTACCGATGGCTATCCGCTCTCCATCTACTTCTCTTGGCCGTTGGTGTTGAGTGCAACACTCGGCGTGGTGGGGATCTGTCTCCTTGCCGCTTATCTTTCCGCCCGCAAAGGGGTGAAAAAACCGATCACGGAGGCGCTAATTTATGTCTAATTTCACCGTATTTTCATCGCGAATTTTGCTCGGCCTAGCGCTTGTTGCCCCAACCAGTATGGCCGCCACCGCGCCATCGCCTAAACAAGTGGCGCAAATGCTTCAGCGCGCCGACGACTATCGACTGAAAGAAGACGCTGCGCGAGTGATTTCACTGGTCAGTCTCTATCAAGCTGGAGAACTGGATAAAACCCGCGAGTATCACGTATACACTCGTTCTAACCGCGAATCTCTGGTGATCTTCAAATCGGCGGTTGAAGCGGGGCAGAAGATGCTGATGCTACAAGATAACTACTGGTTGCAAATGCCGAAAAGCCGCCGTCCGATCCGCATTACGCCGATGCAAAAACTGCTTGGCGAAGCCTCGGTGGGCGACATTTCGACCCTGACTTGGAGTGACGATTATCAAGGCCAGTGGCAAGCGCAAGAGACACTTACTTTGCCTGAGGGCCAATCGCTGAACACGCACAAGTTGACCTTAACTGCGCTCACCAGCGGCGCCAGCTATCAGCATATCGACCTTTGGATCGCGCAAAAGGATGACTTTCCCATCAAAGCGGATCTCTATCTGCGCTCCGGGAAGCTCGCGAAGCAAGCGTGGTTTGAGCGTGGCGATCGGCAAGGCGTTAGCCGCGTTGTCTCAATGACCTTGCTTGACCGCATCCAGCCCGCGAAAAAAACCGTGATTGAGTATCAAGACATTCAGCCATGGGCTTTGGAGGATAAGTTTTACAACCCGAGCTACCTCATCAAAGCGGATGTCAGCCAATGGTAGCGCTGATGCACAAACAGGGGTCAATGCGCTGGTCTCGTACTTGGTTTGCTCTTGCGCTGCTCAGTTGTGCTACGCCGAGTGTTGCAGGGCTAAGCACGGTTTGGGATTGGGCACTCAGTTACGAAACGGCAACGCCACGTGAAAGCGCCTTTGTCGCGGCGCAAGCGAGTCATCGCGCTGCTCTTAACGGCATGTTGGATTTGCAGCTTGATTATGGCAGTGAGTACGGTACTTGGACTTCGCTTTGGACGCTCTACAGTCAGGGTTTGTATCTTGATGATGGCCATCAATCTACATGGTGGCAGGAGCGAGATTCGGATCTGATTGTTCGTGAGCTCGCTTGGCAAGGTGAATTGACGATTTACGATCTACCACTGGATGTCAGTGTCGGCAAATTGCGCCTCGATTGGGGGATGGGTTACGGCTATCGGCCACTGGATCTGTTTCGTCCTTATCGGCAGAACCCGATCAGCTTGGTGGCCGAAGAGGGCACGGGCGTGGTGTCGTTGTCGCATTTTGACTTAGACGGAGAATGGACTTGGCTGGCGACGGATTCGAGCTGGACGCGTGCCACACAAACGGCGCTGGATAAAGCCAGTGAGCAGCGTGGTTCTGGTATCCGTCGTTACTGGTTAAATGAGCAAAGTGAGTATCAATGGATTGGCTACTACGATGACGTACGCCGCGGGTTGCTTGCAGCCAGTTTGCGCTCCGTGTGGTCGGATTCTCTGGCTTGGCATGCCTCTGCCGTTTGGCAGCGGAAAAGCGTCGGCTATCAACTCCCGACGACGCTCTACACAGCGCCGTACGTTGCAGAGCAAGGCCATGCGCTGCAGGCTTTGGTGGGGCTGAACTGGGCCAGTCAAGACGGCCACAACCTGATTGGTGAATACTGGTACGACAGTCGATCTTGGTCGAATGATGAGTGGCAACAGGCCCTTGAGCGAGCAGAAAGCCTAAAAACAGTGACACAAACGGCAGGATTAGCCGCCAGCTATCAGCAAGGCTTTCAACATGCCAACTTAGTACAGCATAACCTGATGCTGCATTGGCGTTGGGATCTGCAAGCTTGGATGATGTGGAATGAACTTGCCTGGCCTACCTGGCTTTCGGATGTCACGCCAACGCTGGATCTGCTTTTCTCGCCGCAAGATGGCGGGGTGATTGCCACTCAGTGGCTACGTTATCAGTGGCTCGACACGGGGGCGCAAAGCGTTGAAGTGGAATTTGCCGCACGCTTTTTGACGGGGAATGGGGATTCTGTGTACGCGCATCTCCCCGACCAGCATATGATGGTTTTTAATCTCAAAGGGAGGTTTTAATGTTTGTCGCTAATGTTGCTAATGAAAACAGTTGGCAGAAAAGTTTCATCGTGACATCGCTTTTCTGCCTGTTCGTCTCTCTGTTGACCCTGTCGGTGTGGGGCGGGCCATACTATATCCATCTGTTCATCAGCGTAGGGTTTGGTTATTCAGCGCTGTTTTTTTCTTGGCTGATTGTACATCTGTTCCCTGAGGTACCTCGCCGGGCGGAAGTATTGCTCTCACTCACCGCTTGCTTGCTGTTTGGCATTCTCAATGCCCGTTTTTGGGTGAGTGACTACATGGGGATGTCGGATATGGTGCCCGTTGGCTTGATGGGATTGCTTTTCAGTGGCATGTGCTATTTTTATTTTCACTCTAAAGAGCAGCAAATGAGAGCGTTGCACGAACTAGAAGTGATCAAAAGAGAAAAAGCAGAGCAAGAACGGGCGCTGCTGCTCAGTCAGCTCAAACAAATGCAGAGCCAAATTGAGCCGCATTTTCTTTTCAATACGCTGGCTAACATCAGCGCTTTAATGTCGCAAGACATCGATAAAGCGCGGCTGATGCTGGAAAGTTTAACCGCCATGATGCGTGCGACGCTGAGCAATTGCCGTGAAGAACACACCACGATTGCCGATGAAGTCGCGCTGATTGAGGCGTACCTCGCCATCCAACATATCCGTTTGGGTGATCGGCTGCGCTATCGAATCCAGGTAGATCCCGGTTTAGAGCACGTCAGCATTCCGCCGTTGATGCTGCAACCTTTGGTTGAGAACGCTATTTTGCATGGGATTGAACCGCTCAAAACGGGCGGCGAGATTGAGGTGACGATCGACACGTTCAATCAGGCATTGCAGATTTGCGTAAAAGACACCGGGGCCGGGCTCGGTTCAAGTTCGACGCATGTTGGCTCAGGTGTTGGATTGAATAACCTTAAGCTGCGGGTAGAGACTTTGTTTGCTGGGCGTGGTCAGGTCAGCATCGTTGAGAACAAGCCGCAAGGTGTGATTGTACGCTTGAGCTGGCCGTTAGCGTTGGCAGAGAAAAAAGAGTAGGAAAAACAAGATGCAAGATAGCTATCGTGCGATCATCGTGGATGATGAGCCGCTGCTGCGACACCATTTGAACAAAAGCCTCGCCGATGTGTGGCCAACGCTGGAGATAGTCGCGTTAGCTGAAGATGGCGAACAAGCGTTGCAGGCTATTGGGCTGCATCAACCGGATGTGGTGTTTCTCGACATTCGTATGCCGGTGATGGATGGGTTACAAGTCGCCAAACAATTGCACGGCAAACAAGGCGCGCCGTTGGTGGTGTTTATCACCGCGTACGATGATTACGCGATTCGCGCTTTTGAACAAAATGCCGTGGATTATCTCCTCAAGCCAATTTCGGCGGCGAGATTGCAAAAGAGTTGTCAGCGGGTTGAGCAGCGGTTGCAAGAGCGAGCGGGGCAAGCGCAAAGTGATCCCTCGCTCTCTGCCTTGTTGAGCCAACTGCAGCAGCTCTCGACACCATTACGCACACCGCCGCATTTGCAGTGGATCAAGGCACAACTGGCCGAAGAGATCCATCTGATTGCGGTTTCGGATGTGCTCTATTTTAAAGCGGAAGAGAAGTACGTCTCCGTTTTCGCCGCGCAAGGGGGGGAGGCGATGCAAGAGTATTTGATTCGCACTTCGTTAAAAGAGTTGCTGGCACAGCTCGACCCAGATCAGTTCTGGCAAATCCATCGTTCTTGCGTAGTGCAGGTGAGTAAAATTGATAAGGTGAAGAAGGACTTTAGCGGACATATGTTTGTGCATATCGGCAAAACGCAACTGCCGGTAAGCCGCGCATCACAAAGTCTGTTTAAAGGGATGTAACTGTGGTGTTTACAGTGTAAATCGGGCAGCCAATGGGCTGCCCGAACTTTACATGCACCGTTAGCTTATACGGTGAATCGACCGACCAAGTCATACAGCTCATGGGCTTTGTGGTTCAAGCTCTGACTGCCCGCTCGGTTTTGGTTCGCCAGATCGGCAGATTGGCTGCTTTGATCGGAGATGACCACAATCCGTTGGGAGATTTCCTGTCCGACAATGCTCTGTTCCTCGGTCGCGGTAGCGATTAGCGAGTTCATATCCATGATCGTGCCAATCGAGGATTTGATCTTAAGCAGTGCTTCTGCGGCCGCATTGGCCTCTTTAACGGTATGTTCACCACGGGCTTGGCTGGCATCCATCGCTTTCACTGCCGCATCGGAAGCGGACTTGAGCTGATTAATCATCTGATGGATCTCGCCGGTACTGTCTTGAGTGCGGCTGGCTAATTTACGCACTTCATCGGCCACCACGGCAAAACCGCGTCCTTGCTCGCCAGCCCGCGCCGCCTCAATGGCCGCGTTCAGCGCCAGCAGGTTGGTTTGCTCGGCAATGTCTTGAATCACTTCCAGCGACGACGAGATGTTTTTCACGTCATCTTCTAAACGGGAAATAACCTGATTGGCTTTGGAGACTTCACCCGCCAGATCGCGCACCGAAGTGGCCGCTGAGTTGACGATGGTTTGTGCTTCGTTGGCATTGTCTTCCGCGTCGCGAGCGGCTTGTGCTGCTTGGTTAGCGTTGTTTGATATTTCGGTCGCCGTGGTAGTCATCTCAGTCATTGCTGTGGCCACTTGCTCGGTTTCTTCCCGCTGGCCAGTGGCGATTTCATCAACTTGGGTTGCACGCCCTGTCATGTTGTTGGTTTCGCTGACGACCTCTTGCCCAACTTCACTGACGCGGCGAATGATGTTCTGCAAACTGGCAACAAACTGGTTAAAGTTTTTGCCCAGTTGCGTGAACTCAGGAACGGTGAACGGTTCCATACGCGCGGTTAAATCAGCATCACCACTGGCAAACGAGCGGATCGATTGGTCAAACAGCTCCAACGGTCGCATGATGCTGCGGTTAACAAACACGGCGAAAATGACCACCAGCACAGCGATAACCACACAGAACAGGCCGATTGCCGTGAGTGTGTCTTGCAAAGCTTGATGGGCATTTTCCTTCATCGCGTTAACGGTGGCATCAATATCGTCAGTGTAGAAACCGGTGCCAATCATCAGATCCCATTGTGGAATGTACAGCGAGTAACTGAGCTTAGGCAGTGGCGTGTTTTGCCCAGGTTTGGGGAAATAGTAGGTGGTGAACTGACCTTGTTTGGCGTTCTTTAAAAGATCTTTAATCAAGTAGTTGCCTTTCTGATCTTGCAAATTCAGAAAGTTTTCGCCTACTCCTTTCTCGCTTTTACCGAGAAAAACCCGTGTCCCTTTGGAGTCATAACCAAAGATGTAACCGGAGTCACCGTACTGCATCTCTTTTAAAATCGGCAGCGCTTCAGAGAGCGGGGCGTTTTTCTTTAATAGCGGTTGAACAGCGGATTCAGCCATTTGTATGTAGTTTTTTAGTTCCTCTTGCTTCATGCGCATCATGTTCTCGTGGGTAACACTGAACTGCTGCTCATTAAACGCGACGGTTTTGAGATAGGTAAACCACATCATGCCCAATGCAATGGTGACAACCGGCACTATTGACAAAATGTAGAGTCTTTTTCTTATGGTCAAACTCATTGCTACTTTCCTTGCTTAATCGGCTTATATCGTGACAACTTAGCGTTGATAGATGGTGTAATAGTTATGTGTTAAGCGTAGCCAAATCTGACTGTTCAGACTGTGAAATCTGAAAGTTTTGTGGCTGAAAAATGAAGTTATTGCCGTAATTTTGCTTTTTGTCATTTTTTTAGCCGCACATTTTAAGCGTTCGGTTGCTTATTGTTGGGCTGTCACGGTAGCGATGCTTACTTCCACTGGTGTACGAAATGATATGTGAGATATTGTTTAAGCGGCCTTTTGTTTTTGTACTGATATTGTTTTCTTTTCTGGTTTTTATCGATGATTTTTCTGATTAAATTGGCTGTTTAAGCTAAGTTCGGACATTTTCTTCGAATTATGCTATAGTTTTCGACCTATTGATTTGGTGCGAGAATCAGCATCGCAATGATTCGATGGTTTGGCCGTTGATAGGCTCTGTTTGACCAACTCAATAGCAACGGATTTTGAACGCCAGTACGCGCGTAAGGCTTTTGCACCTCATCGAGGAAAGTGAGATGTGCAGTTTGCCGACACTTCTAGGAGCTAGAGATAGCTCCTTTTGCATTTTGGAAGCTTGCAGAGGGTGTTTGAGACATCACCCGATGATCGTCTTCCTGTCTGAGCCTAACCAGATGGCTTGTCTCTGTTGTTGCTAACCATGCGCTGTGGCGAGGTTAGTTCGACGCCTTAAACACAATGCAGCACTGACGTTCAAAAGTAACAACAACACTCTGACATCAAGGAAGATAAAGAGTCTGAGATGAAGAGGTTGTATGAATCATCTAATTACCGTCGGCGCGCTGGAATCATTTTTAGTGGCGATTAGCGTCCTGTTTCTCGGCCATTTTATTAATGCAAAATTGCCCGTGTTGCGAAAGTTCAACATTCCAGAACCTATCGTGGGTGGGTTGATTGTGGCTTGCGCCATTACCGCGCTGCACTTTCATGGCGTGGATTTGCAGTTTGATTTGCCCTTGCAAAACACCTTTATGTTAATGTTTTTTGCCACTGTGGGGCTGGCGGCGAACTATACGCAGTTGCTCAAAGGTGGTGCGAAAGTGCTGCTCTTTTTAGCCATTGCTTCCGTGTACATCGTGATTCAAAACGGAGTTGGCGTAGCGTTAGCCAGCGCGCTAGGTCTGGAGCCATTAATGGGCCTGATTGCGGGCTCGATTACCCTCTCTGGCGGGCATGGCACGGGCGCGGCGTGGTCGCAAACCTTCACCGATCTGTATGGCATTGAAAATACGCTAGAAATCGCAATGGCGTCAGCGACATTTGGCCTGATTATCGGCGGCTTGATCGGTAGCCCAGTGGCGCAGCGTTTGGTCGATAAACATCAGTTAGAGTCGGAGTACGGGCGCGGTTCGAAAACTCACGAAAAGTTTCCCGAGCTGGTGACCTACAACGAAAACGAAGAAGACAAAGTAACCGCCAAAAAGGTGATTGAGAAGCTATTTTTTCTGCTGATCTGCGTCACTGGTGCTAAATACGTAGAGCAGTGGGTGAGTGCGTATCAAATCAAATGGCTGATGATTCCCGATTTCGTCTATGCGCTGTTTATTGGTGTGATCATCACCAACTTGCTGGAAGTGAGCAAAATTCGTAAATTGGACGCAGAAACCATCGATATGCTGGGCACGGTATCACTGTCTTTATTTTTGGCGATGGCGCTGATGAGCCTAAAACTGTGGAACATTTTTGATCTGGCGATTCCATTTCTGCTCATTCTCGCGGTTCAGTCGCTTGTGCTGGCGCTGTTTACTTACTCCGTGACGTTTCGAGTGATGGGGCGCAATTACGATGCAGCGGTGATGGCCGGAGGGCACTGTGGTTTTGGCTTGGGAGCGACTCCCACTGCGGTGATGAATATGGGCTCGATTGTCAATCGTTTTGGCCCGTCGCCTCAGGCGTTTATGGTGGTGCCGATTGTTGGGGCGTTTTTTATCGACATCGTCAATTTACTCATCCTGCAAGGGTTTATCTCGTTTATCAAATAGCCATTCATGTTAAAAACAAGGAGCTTTCGGGCTCCTTTTTTCTTATCTGATGATAATTAATTGAGGTTATTTGTCTTAAATTCTCTTTGGGTGAGAATGAGATGGGCATGACTCAGTGACATTCCTGACGATGACGGCACACTGCCTGTTTGAAAAATCGTTGTCTGTATGGACAACAACGAGCAACAAAAGGGGTGTTATGAACAATGTTGTCTCTGTTGGCCCGCTAGCGTCTTTTCTCGTGGCGATTGGTGTGCTGTTTCTTGGTGGCTTGATAAATGGCCGTTTTCCTCTTCTGAAAAAATTCAATATTCCTGAACCGATCGTGGGTGGCTTAGTGGTGGCGACGGTGATGACCTTGCTGCACTTTCGTGGCACGACACTCAACTTCGACCTGCCGCTGCAAAAAACCTTAATGCTGATGTTTTTCGCAACGGTTGGTTTGGCGGCAAACTATAGCCAGTTACTCAAAGGAGGCGTGAAAGTTGTGCTCTTTTTGGCGATCGCCTCGCTCTACATTGTGATTCAAAATGGCATTGGCGTCTCACTGGCAAGCTTGTTGGGGCTCGATCCGCTGATGGGCTTGATTGCAGGATCGATCACCTTGTCTGGTGGTCATGGTACAGGCGCGGCGTGGTCGCAAACCCTCACCGAGATTTATGGGATTGAAAATACGTTGGAGATTGCCATGGCATCGGCGACCTTTGGTTTAGTGGTAGGCGGGATCTTAGGCAGCCCACTGGCGCAGCGCCTGATTGATAAACATCAGTTGGAATCGCAATATGGGCGTGGACCACAAGCGCATCAACGCTTCCCTGAGCTTGTTACCTACAACCAGTATGAAGAAGACAAAGTGACGGCGCAGAAAGTGATTGAAAGCTTGGCGTTGATTCTGCTGTGTGTTTTGGGTGCTCGCTATCTGGAGCAGTGGCTCAGTGCCTTGGCTATCCGCTGGCTGATGATCCCCGATTTTGTCTATGCCTTGCTGATTGGCGTTGTGGTCACAAATTTGCTTGAAGTTACCCGAGTGAGAAAATTGGAAGCGGAGACGGTGGACATCATCGGCACCGTCTCATTGTCACTGTTTTTGGCTATGGCGTTGATGAGTTTGAAACTGTGGAATATTTTTGATTTAGCGCTGCCGTTTTTACTCATTCTTACGGTGCAATCTTTCGCCATGGCGCTGTTTGCCTATGGCGTGACGTATCGCTTGATGGGGCGCGGTTACGACAGCGCGGTGATTGCCAGCGGCCATTGCGGCTTTGGCCTCGGCGCGACGCCAACAGCGGTGATGAACATGGGGACCATCGTCAATCGTTTTGGCCCTTCTCCACAGGCATTTCTGGTGGTGCCGATTGTTGGCGCTTTTTTTATCGACTTAATGAACATGATCATCTTACAGGGGTTTATTTCCCTGCTTGGCTAAGCCTTTGACTTGGGAGCGTGAGCTCCCTTTTCTTTATAAAACAGCGAACTATCTGATTCAGCCATCTTCTATTACAATGGTTTTGCAACCGTTTGCACTGTTTTGCTGGCGGCATAAAGAGGAAAGGTAAACCGAGGGCAGCATGATGAGCGAAAAAATTTCCACCACGGCGTTGGCCAAAATGCGCAACATGGATGCTCCGATGTTGTTTAGCGATCTCAAACGTGCTGGTTACATTAGCCGCGTGGGTGATAAATGGATCTTAACGGAACTCGGCGCTCGTTTTGGCGGAGAGTATGTCGATCACCCCAAGTTCGGTCAATTCATTGTGTGGCCTGCCAATTTACACATCGAATTGGCCAATACTCAAGGCAAGCTGCTTAGTGCCACTGAACTGGGAGCAGCGTGGCAACTCAATGCGAAAAAAATCAACCAATTGTTGAGTGAACTGGGTTGGATGTTTAAATCAGAGCAAGGTTGGCAGTTAACCGAATCTGGGATCCGTGCTGGCGGCAAACAAAAAGGCGATGGCAGCGAGCACCCTTTCTACGTGCTGTGGCACGATTCTCTGCTGCGTCACAAGCGTTTGCGTCAATCGGTGGTGGAATTTTTAGGTCAAGACGCACAGACGCAGTCCACCGATCGCTCGCTGTCGAATTTTCGGCAGAAATTTGAGGCCAAACACCGCACTTTAGATGGCCACTATGTCCGCTCGAAAGGTGAGCTGTTGATTGATAATTGGTTGTACATGGCGGGTGTCGTGCACGCTTATGAAAGACAACTGCCGATAGAAGAAGAGGTGATGAGCGATTTCTACTTGCCTGCGGGCAAGGTCTATCTGCAATTTTGGGGTTCAGACAACAGTGTAACGGCGGACAGCATCAGAGAAAAAACCAGAGCCATCTACCAAGCACACCATTTTAATCTGATCGAAATTGAGCCTGAAGAGGTGGATAAATTGGATGACGTGCTGCCAGCTAGGCTGCGTCAGTTTGGTATCAAAGCCTACTGAAAAAGAGCCAATAAAAATCCCGCGTTTGATGCGGGATTTTTATTGCAAATTGAAACGCCGCGAGTGCGATTAGAAGCCTTCGATGTTCTTCGCTTCTAGCTCAGAGAAGTATTTCACGGTTTTTACTTTGAGCTCTTGGGTCGATGGTGCGTCACACACAATCACCGATTTTGGATGCAATTGCAGTGCAGACACGGTCCATAGGTGGTTAACACTGCCTTCAACAGCCGCTTCCAGTGCAAGCGCTTTGTTGTGGCCTGTGACTAGTATCATGATCTCATGAGAATCGAGCAAGGTGCCTACGCCGATGGTCAGCGCGTATTTTGGTACTTGATTGATATCGCCATCGAAGAAACGTGAGTTGGCAATACGCGTGTCTTCGGTCAGCGTTTTGATGCGAGTACGAGATGACAGAGAGGACGCTGGCTCGTTGAAGGCAATATGACCGTCGTTACCCACGCCGCCCATAAACAGATTGATCTTGCCGTAAGACTTGATCTTATCTTCGTAGCGTTGGCATTCGACTTCGTGATCTTCAGCGTTGCCGTTGAGCAGGTTGATGTTTTCTTCCTGGATATCCACGTGATTGAAGAAGTTGTTGTACATGAACGAGCGGTAAGATTCTGGGTGCTGTGGATCGAGGCCCACGTACTCGTCCATATTGAAAGTGACCACGTGTTTAAA
Organism: Vibrio sp. S234-5; assembly: GCF_000960595.1. Classification (NCBI taxonomy): domain Bacteria; kingdom Pseudomonadati; phylum Pseudomonadota; class Gammaproteobacteria; order Vibrionales; family Vibrionaceae; genus Vibrio; species Vibrio sp. S234-5. The sequence continues at coordinate 103,155 of NZ_JZAM01000266.1, read as the reverse complement.
GCTCACTTCTCCTGCTTTGTATAGTTCGATCAGTGCTTTATAAGTCGCGAGTGGAGTGCCGCCAGTTGGCAGGCCAAGCACAAACGGACGCTCTGCCGTTGGGTTGAAATCATTGATGCGTTTAGCAATGTGCGCCGCTGCCCACTTACCAACTTGTGCCGCGGTTTGTAACGGGATAAGTCTCATTTTTCGCCCCTAGATATTGGAAATTTTGTTATGCTGAAACATTATTTTGCATTATAAAATAAGTTTTCTGGGTCTGCCATTGTTTTAGGTCAAAATTTCACAACTTTTGTTTTTCTACGTTACATTTCGCTGAGTTAGTGGCGATTTTGTCCATTTTGTGACCGAAGAATGTCACTGGTGGACGAGCGAAGTTGGCATGTGTTCTCTAGGATGAAGGGATAAATTTACCACTTGAATTAAGTGAACTTTTGATGGGCTTCATGTTTCGCCATTGGCTAAATTTTGTGTCGTTAACCATACTTAAAATGTCTCTTTGGTCAGGAGTACCATTATGAAAAACGAACTCGATTCCACCAAAATTTTGCATGCTTACGAAGTCATTATGGAGCGTGGTACGCCGACGGAGTTCGGAAAAATCTATGAAGGTGTTGAAGCCTTCTCCGATTACGATGGCTACAGTATTTACATGCGCGGTAATGGCGTTGAGTTGAAAATTGGTTTTCACAACACCTATCATCTTGACTACGATCAGGAACATCTCAAAGAGAGTTTCTTGAAGAAAGTGGCGACGCTAGCGAAATAGCGGGTGGAGTGCGGTTGCCCAAGTCATTAGATTCTAAGCTCCACGTGGTCTGTGGAGCTTTTTCTATCGGTCGTTTTGCTATTCAGTGGCCGTCAGATTTTTAGGCTATCAATCAAATAAGAGAGATGTGGCTCAGACTCGGCGCGCTTATCCATCAATGGGTGAGGCGGTTTGGCTAACCAGCCGCGCGCGACCAACTCGTCAAGCAGATCGAGATAGCGATGGCTGCATTTGCCCAGCAAAAGATTATCGAGGCTGCGCTGCTGCTCTAGTTGGCGCATGTGCAAAAAGCCGCTGAGATAGAGGTGATCTTTGGTAAAGCCGCCGCCACGGTAAACGCGCATTGTGGTGGTCCAAGCACTCTCTTGGTTCAACACCAGTTCGTCACGCAGATATTGGTATGTTTGGTAGAAATTATGCTCTTTGAGCATCGAGTGCACCGCCAGTACTCGCGTGGCTAAGAGTTTCAGCCGCTGGTGGGACATCCAGCCCGCTTTGTATTCGGCCAAGATGGCCAATCCTTCTTGAGTGGCTGCCGCGCCGGGCAAGCCTAAACGAAATAGATTGAGCGGTTGCTTTCTTGCATTCAGTGTTGTCGCCATATGCACGCCAAGCTCGTGGTGGATTAAACGCTGCACTTCGGCGTGAGAAAAGCGTGCTTTGCCATTGATCAGCATAGTCGGTGGCTGGGACGTCACCATGGCTTTGGCCGCCAGTGACGTAGACGCAGTGACTTTGCACGGCATGTGCCACTGCTCGGCGGCCTCTTGCATTAACTGCTTGGCCTGCTGTGCGCTGTATTGCTCAACTTCATCGTCTGCCAGCGCTTTGGCGTAAAGAAGAAACTGAGCGTTATTGATAGCGTTGCTATCCGGGCGGCCATAGTGGCGCAAAGAGTGATAGAGAAACGATTCTTGGCCGACGTGGGTAAGCAGATCGACTTGTTCGCTCAAGCTATTGAGCGTGTCGCTGTAAAGCTGGCGCATGTCTGGATCGGCAATCTCTTCAATCGGTAACCGATAAAGCTGAGATTTAAACTCGTTGGCATGCAGGGGTAATTGACGGTAGCGGTAGTCCGGTTGGTAGCGACTAGGCGCGGCTTCAAAACGCTTTTTCTCTGCGCTGAGATTGTTTGGATTAACGTATTTAAGCGTTTCCAATTTTTGCGCCAGTTTATACAGCGCCTTGTCAACGTGCAGTACTGCTGGTTCAATCGATGAGCTGAGCATGTCGGCTTTGCCAATGCGATGCTGTCGGTTAAAGCGGCGCTGGAAATAAGCACCTGTTTGGCTAAAGGCTTGCTTGATCCCGGTTTGCAGAGCTTCCAACACCAGCGGAAATAGGGTTCCGCTCTCTTCCTCCATAAAGATTTTTTTCACTTCGGTTGGTAACACCAGCGTGCGGTCAAAGTGCGCATTGGTGTGGGAAATCAGATACCCTCGACCTTCAAACACCGCATTGATTGCCGCGCTGGTGGTCATGTTGGGTAGCGTTATCTGCTCAAGCTCAGTGCAGAAACGTTTCACTACCGGGCCCCAACGTTCCATATCGATCTGGGCGGTGCCGATGTTGAATACTGGCGCGTCGGTTTTCTGCCGTTTGTAGTTGTACGAATGAAGATCAAACACCACCACCATCCCGTGCAGGGCTTCTAGCTTGCCAATCAGCGCTTGATAGAGCGTGTAGAAAGCGGCGTGTTTGCGATGGCTCTCTTGCCGTTGATGGGCACTAAGCGCTTTTTGCCACACTTGTCGGCTCCATGCCGATTTGTAATAGGTGCTGAGCGCCATCGGACGATTAAGATCGTACTCAAAACGAGAGTCGAGACCGATTAAAGTAATCGGCTGGGAGGCGATCATTTGATCGGTAAACGGGTCTTCTTCAAAATAGCGTTCGTCTGGGTTAAGCAAGCACTGTTTGTGCAGATCGGGTCTTAAACGATGTCCGGCGTGAATCGCGGTACAAACCACGGGAAGGTATTCATCGATTTTGATGTAACAGCCCGCACCGATTAACTCGCCGTTAAATGGCAATCCTTGCTTGATAAACCCAAGCATCTCTTGCAGGGAGTAAGCATTAGTGTTCGATGTGTGCATTTTGCACGGCGCTGCGAAACGCGCTTTTGCGCTGTTGCAACAGATCTTTCGAGTTTACGATGTTTTCAACAAAATCAATCACCTGACGCTGAAGGCGCACGCGGTTTAATTTGTTGATGCGTGTGATGCCACCGGGGCTGAGTACGTTCACTTCCACCAGCTTGTTACCAATCACATCGAGACCGGTAAAATAGAGGCCATCGCGAACCAGTTTGGGCCCGATTGCGGCGCACAAACGGCGTTCCTCCTTGCTTATCACATGCTTAACCACCGAGCCGCCAGCGTGCACATTGGAGCGGAACTCTCCGCTCGCCGGGACGCGGCGCATTGCACCAATCGGCTCTCCGTTTAGCATCAGAATGCGTTTGTCACCCTCTTCTGCGCCTTCGATGTAATCTTGCAAAATCACGTAGTTACTCTGTTCCCCTTCACCAATGTAAAAATCGAGCAGAGAGCGAAAGTTTTGCCGCGCGTTTTTCTCAATCACAATCACGCCATGGCCGCCAAAGCCATTGAGTGGCTTTAGGATCATCTTCTCGCTGGGCGATTCTTCCAACACGCGCTGAAGGTAATCGCGGTTTTTTGAAACGTGGGTGCTGGGAAGAAACTCGCTCGCCGTTCCGCCCATGCTAGCGGTGTAAAGCTTGTTATTGGCAATGCGTAGCCCTTCTAAGTCATTGATGATCAAGGTATCATCTTTGATTGAATCGAGAAAGTTTAACGCCAGATTATCCAGTGGCGGATTGGCGCGCATAAAAATAACGTCAAAGCCCGCCATGGGGAGGCGGGCTTTTTGAAACTCAGCTTGGCGATAGAAAGTGGGCACTTTCTCGGAGATTTTTTGGCCCTTTTTCAGGACCTGACAGAAACCGAACACGTTGCTGTCACGAATGGTTAACCCGCTTGTTGTTGTAATGGCAACCGTATGGCCTCTGGACGCGCATTCGTGCACTAAGCGCAACGTGGTGTCCGTTTCCGCACATACCTGCTCCCATGGATACATCAAAAAGCAGATATGCATTAATCTTCCTCGTTTAGGCTTGCGTCTTCTTCCACGTAATCATCCCCTGCGTCTGGCTTATTGCGGCCATTCAGAGTGTGAAAACGCTTGCGACCACGCGCTAAACGAACGTATTTGAGCCAAGTGCGTTCTACTTTGCTGTTGGCATTTTCTGGGTTATCCAACAGAGTCAGAAAATGTTCTTCTGCTTCGTTTTCTGGTGTCAATTCACCTGTTTCCAGAGCCTGCAAAGTGTCCCCATAAAGTGTTAGGATTTCCTCTTCTGCCAGAGTAAAATCACCGGATTTGGCAAATCCTCTAGGAAACTTTGCGTTATCGTAAAAACGTTTTTTGCCATGACGAATCGTCGTGTCAGACATATCAAACAGCCTCTATAACCGTTATTGATCAACAATGATGATTTACGGCGAAAATTAGGCGCAAAGTTAACAAAAGAAAAACAAAACATTTTTATCGAAAAGATTGTTTTTTATTGTTAATCTGATGGCGATTAACCCGGAGAAGTGCAATGGACGTAAAGGTCTTTCGAACATTTTTAGAGTTGGCTAAGGTCCGTCATTTTGGTCGAGCGGCAGAAAATCTCTACATCACACAGGCTGCGGTGAGTGCCCGAATTAAGCAGCTAGAAAGCTATTTTGATACCCAGTTATTTATTCGTGATCGCAACAACATCAAATTGACGTCCGCGGGTGAGCGCTTGGTTGGCTATGCGGAAGTGATGGTGGCGACGCTGCAGCAGGCTAAGTTAGAGCTGTCGATGCAAGATGGCCGAGGGTTGCAATTGACACTGGGTGGAACGCCCAACGTGTGGGATGCCTATCTGCAAAACTGTTTGAGTGTGGTGAGCGATGCGTTTGGTGGCTACGGTTTTATCGCCGAAGTGATGGGGCGTGAGCAACTCAATCGTGGCTTGCAAGAGCGCACGTTAGACATGGCGTTTGCTTTTGATCAAATTAAGGCCGATGAACTGTACTGCAAAAAAGTGGCCGATTTAGTGCTGATACTGGTGTCGACTCAGCCGCACAACAGAGAGACGGTATTTGACAACAAATATGTTTACGTCGATTGGGGCACCAAATTCGCGTCTGAGCACGCCGAACGCCACCCCAAAAGTATGGCTCCATACTTACGTACTTCGACTGCGCGCATTGCCTTGGATTTCATTTTAGAGAAAGGGGGCAGCGCTTATTTGCCGGCTTCTTTGGTCCAGCCGTTCATTGCCAATGACCAACTGTATCGTGTCCCCGGTGTTGAGGATTGGTATCGTCCTATATATCTCAGCTATCGCAAAGCCAGTTCGACCATAGATGCGATTCGCCAAGTGGAGGAGTTGGTGAAGATGATCGATCCACTCACCGCCTACAGTTTGCAACAAGTGGCCGAGCGGCCTGTTGAAGACGAATAAAACCGTTCTGGCCCAAACAGACAACAAAAAGCCTCATCGCAGAGGCTTTTTGTGTTTTAGGAGAGGCACTACAGGTTCATTAGGCTTTCAAGAGAATCCTCAATACTGTTGCAGTGATAGGTTCGGATAAAGTTCCCATCACGGGCATTGATTTGAATGGTTGAGATGCTTTTAGGCCCCTGAGTTTCAATGATACCCAGTGAGTCTTCCACAGAGTTGCTGGTAATAACATTGCTGTTACGCAGCACAATAATGCAGGTATGTAGATCCATAGCCGTTTTCCTTTTATCTGACGTTGCTGACCCAGCCATTAATAAGCGGTTAACTGGTGTCACAACTTTTACCTTAGTTCAGTTTGGCAAATTTGCCACAAGAATGGATGCAGCGCAGGCTCATCATTGTCGCGACATTTCATTCGTCATCATTCAGTTCCGAAAATGGCTGGTTGTGTGCGCTGTGATGTTTACAATTAGGGCATCAAGCGAAGGAGTGTTTTTGTGGCGATATCAGTCTATTCATCGTTGACGACAGAGCAATGCCAGCAGGCAAGAATGGCGCGTGACAGTCGTTTTGACGGCTTATTTTATGTGGCGGTAAAAACCACAGGCATCTTTTGTCGTCCGGTCTGTCCGGCTAATCTGCCGAAAGAAGAAAATGTGGAATACTACAGCGATCGCACCCAAGCGCTTGATGCCGGATATCGCCCTTGTTTGCGTTGCAGGCCAGAAAGCCACCCGGGCTCTTGGGCGTGGAAAGGCGTAGAAACCACCTTCCAGCGCGCGCTCAATCTTATTGATAGTGGCTCGTTACAGCAGCACTCACTCACTGAACTTGCACAGCGATTAGGCGTGAGCGATCGTTATGTGCGGCAACTGTTTTCACGCTATTTGGGCATCTCGCCCAAGCAGTACGCCCAATATCAACAGTTGATGTTTGCCAAACAACTGCTGCACATGAGTAATCTCAGTGTTACAGACATCGGCTTTGCCGCGGGTTTTAACAGCACGCGTCGCTTTAATGACGCTTTTAAAAAAGTGATCCAATTGACTCCCTCACAGGTGCGGCGAGAAGTTGCGCTGCCAGCAGATGAGCAAGCGCTGATTATCCCTTTTCAGGGCGCTCTCAATTGGTCACATATGCTGAATTTCTACCGTTTGCGCGCCATTGAGGGTGTCGAGCAAGTGGATGAGAACAGCTACTCCCGCTTTGCAGATTTGGCGGGAGCGCGCGCTTGGTTTAGGGTGCAGCAAACGGCAGAACAGCAGATGACGGTGTGGTTTCGATTAGACGATGTTGGCCAACTACACTTGCTAGTGAAAAAAATTCGCCAAATGCTCGATCTGAATTGCAATACCGATAACATTGAGCGCCATTTTCAGTCACTCGCTCCTGGTCTTGTCAAACAAACCGGTATTCGCATTCCCGGAGTATGGAATGCATGGGAAGCGGGCGTTCGCGCCATTTTAGGTCAGCAAGTGTCGGTTAAGGCGGCCATCGGACAGCTTAACTTGCTGGTGAGCACGTTAATGCCAGAGCCTAGTGAGCTTTGTTTCCCAACCCCTTTGCAACTTGCTCAAGCGAATCTCGATTTTCTGCGTATGCCGCAAAGTCGTAAAGAGACCTTGCATCGCTTCGCCTGTTATATGCAAGACAACCCTGATGCGGATCCAAAAACGTGGTTAGCGCTCAAAGGGATTGGACCTTGGACGGTCAGTTATGCGCAGCTCAGGGGAGAATCGCGCCCAGATTGTTTTTTAGATAAGGATTTGGTGGTGAAAAAAGCTTTGCTAGCTTATCCGCAACTGAACGCAAAAACGACCTCCCCATGGGGGAGTTACGCTACTTTTCATCTATGGAATCAATGATATGAACTATTACACTATCGCACCAAGCCCATTGGGTGAGATGACGTTGCAAGCCAATGATGAAGGCATACTTGGCATCTGGTTTACCACTCAAACGACTCTGCCAGATGATCTCGGTCAGGAAAATGCCAACCACGCCGTGCTTAGTCTGGCGTTAACTCAACTGGATGAATACTTCACTGGAAAGAGGACCCAATTCGACTTGCCGATTGCTGCTAAAGGAACCGCTTTTCAGATGCAGGTTTGGCAGGCGTTAACCACCATTCCTTACGGAGAAACATGGAGTTATCAGGAGTTAGCCAATGCGATTGGCAACCCAAAAGCAGTTCGGGCGGTGGGGCTTGCCAACGGTAAAAACCCGGTTTCAATTGTAGTACCTTGCCATCGTGTGATTGGTAAGAACGGCAAACTCACGGGTTATGCAGGCGGAATTGAGCGGAAGCGGTGGTTATTGGAGAGAGAAAGCAATCAGGGACGATAAGCCCCTGATTAAGTCATTGTTAAGCCGTTTGAATTTTTGCTTGATAGCGCCCTGGTTTGTGATTCATGGCCAAAATCAAGTTGGTGGCCACCGCGCCTAACACGGAAAGCGCAATTAGAGTTGGCTCAACAATAAACAGCGACATGATGACGATGCCGCAATCGAGCGCCATTTGCACTTTACCTGCTCGGATGCCAAAGCGCTCTTGTAGAAACAGGGCAAGAATGTTGAAGCCGCCCAAGCTCATTTTGTGGCGGAAAATGATCAGCATGCCAATCCCAATCAATCCGCCGCCCAGTAGCGCTGCGTAGAACGGGTCAATATGCGCGATTTCAATCACGTGATGCAGATGGTCAACGGCGAAAGAGACAATCGTGACCGAGATAAAGGTGTTGATGGTAAAACGCCAACCCATGCGCAGCACGGAAAGTAGGTAAAAAGGCAAGTTGAGGGCAAAAAATACCTGACCAAAACTAAAGTCGCTGATTTTTGTCAGGAAAATTGCTAATCCAGCGGTGCCACCAGTGAGTAGTCCCACTTTGCTGAAAAAAATGACGCCGAGTGAAACCAAGGCACTACCGAGCGTCAGAGCCAATAGATTTTCTCTGAGGCTATGATCTTTATCCATTATCATGATTCCTTTCTTATTTGGTCGTCAAAGACGTAAAACGGGCAAAAAACTGACTAAAGATGTCGACTATTGTGTTTTTTGTCGAGTGGCATACTGAAATCGGCAAAATGTTATGTGTTTAACAAAATTTACACAGCGGATTTGAGGTTGAGGGAAAAAATGAGTTTGCTACAAGGCGCATACAAGGAGAGCTTCAATGATCAAACAAATTGGAAAAACCCAGATCTTAGAAAAACACACTGCTTCCTGCCATTGTGGCAAGGTTGTGCTCGAACTGAGCCTGCCCAATGGTATTGAGAAACCAAGACGCTGTGACTGTTCGATTTGCCGACGAAAAGGGGCCATCGTCGCTTCGGTGAAATTGGACGGTATCCGCATTTTGCAAGGTGAAGAGTCACTCAAGCTGTACCAATTTAATACCCACACCGCCAAGCACTACTTTTGCTCTCACTGCGGCATCTATACTCATCATCGACGTCGTTCCGCGCCGGACGAATATGGCTACAACCTCGGTTGTCTGGATGGTGTGAACCCGTATGAGTTGGGGGATGTGCCGCTAATGGATGGCGTCAACCACCCAGCGGACTGGCAGTAATTGGCAGGGGTGATTTCTGCGCCAAAGTGCGCTAAGCGAAAGCTTCATTGGGGCAAACGAATCGGTTTACCCCTTTTTTCGCTTCAGAGCGTAAACAGCGCGGAGTTAAACATTAAGTGGACGGCAATGCTGGCAAAGTAACCAAACAAAATCACTGGCGTCCATTTTAAGTGACCAAAGAAGGTATATTGCCCTCTGGCGGCGCCCATCAATGCGACCCCCGCTGCTGAGCCAATCGAGAGTAAACTGCCGCCAACACCTGCGGTTAGCGTGACCAGCAGCCAGTTACCTATCGACATGGCGGGCTCCATACTCAGCACGGCGAACATTACCGGGATGTTATCAACAATCGCCGAGAGAAAACCAACCATGACGTTGGCCCAGATCGGATCCCACTCGCTATACATGGTAAGTGAAACCACCTGCAAATAGCCAAGCAAACTGAGCCCACCGACACACATCACTACGCCGTAGAAAAACAGCAAGGTGTCCCATTCGGCGCGCGAGATACGGTGAAAGACATCAAAGGGCATCACCGAACCTAAACGTTTCAACGCCTCTTCATCCCCATTGGCAATGGCGATGGCGGTTTTTCTCGCCAAAGAACGCACCAAGGTTTTTCTGAGAAAATAGCCAAAAAACTGCAGATAGGCCAAGCCCATCATCATTCCCATCACAGGAGGAAAATGCAGCACGGCATGGAAAGCCACTGCCGTGGCGATGGTCAGGACGAACAGAGCGACGATACGCCTTGCACCGCGTTTCAGCTCGACGTGTTGGTGAAGGGTTTGTGGTCGCTCTTGAGGAATAAAAAACGACATGATCAAAGCGGGCACCAAGTAGTTGATGACGGAAGGCAGAAACAGCGGCATGAACTGAGAAAAACTGACATGGCCAGCTTGCCACACCATCAAAGTGGTGATGTCGCCAAACGGGCTGAAGGCGCCTCCGGCATTGGCCGCCACCACGATATTAATACAGGCAATATTGACAAAGCGCCGATTATCGCCGGAGACTTTAAGTACCACGGTGCACATCAAAAGGGCGGTTGTGAGATTATCGGCAATCGGAGAAATAAAGAAAGCGAGAGAGCCCGTGAGCCAGAAGAGTTTGCGAAAATCGAAGCCTTTTCCCACCATCCAAGCCTGCAAAGCGTCAAACAAACCGCGCTCTTCCATCGCGTTAATGTAGGTCATTGCCACCAGCAAGAACAGCAGTAGCTCGGCATATTCCAGTAAGTTGTGTTCTAAGGCCAGTTTGGCAACGTCACTTTGTCCATGTGCTTGATAAGCAAAACCAATGAGGATCCAGATGAGACCCGCTGCCAGCAGCACAGGCTTCGACTTACGCATCTTGAGATACTCTTCCAGCATCACCAAGAGATAGGCGAAAAGGAAAATAACCAGCGAGACGATTCCAATGGCAGAGGTGGTGAGATCAAGCGTACTGGTGTTGGCCGCGTGACTCCAAGTAGGAAAAAATAGCAGGATGAGTGCAACCATCCATTGAAAAATGCTCATAGAAATTTCTCCTTATTTGTTTGGAGAAATTCTAGACACAAATGAACGGCTTAGGTGTGATTACAGTCCAATTCGTTGGACGTCGCGAATGTTAGCGCTTGAGACTGTATAAACCAGCGACACTGAGCAGAGCGGCAACAAGATACAGGCCATGAGATAACCAGGCGCTGAGTTCTAAAATCGGTGTTAATTGACTGGTCCACATAACCCCTCCTTGCTATCTTTGGCTACCACATGTGGAATGAATTGGTCACTTTACCGAGTTTATTGGAAAATTTTTGTGATTACTTACAAAGAGTTAGATGTGTCTTTCTCTTGTTTTCTCGAAGTGGGATTTAGGTCGCAGTTTGCAAAGGTCTAATCACGATTTTGCTGAGGAAGATCATGGAAAATCCCTCGTCAGTTAACTCCCTCAGATGTGACTAGGCAATTATTGCTTGGTTAAAAAGAACGGTCGTGCTAAAAAGGGCCACTATGAGTAAAGGTCGAATTACAAAAGAGTACATACTGCAGCAAGCGTTTCAGTTAGCCAGTGAAAATGGGCTAGACAGTTTAACCATTGGTGAACTGGCAAAGTTGTGCGGTATGTCGAAAAGTGGCTTGTTTGCCCACTTCAATGCCAGATTGAATTTGCAGTTGTCAGTGCTTGAGTACGCCAATCAAGTGTTTGCTGAGCGTGTTATTGCGCCAGCCAGACGGTTGGGGGATGGCGATATTGAACAGAAGATTCGCCAGCTTCTCGATAATTGGATGACGTGGAATCACTCTTTTCAAGGCAGTTGTATGTTTCTTGACGCGTGGAATGACGTAAGTAGTAAAGAGTGCGAGCTGCAAAATGCGTTGCGTCAATCGATAGGGCAGTGGCTGGATTACTTGCAAATTCAGGTAGAAAAAGGCATCGAACTCGGAGCGTTTCGTGCTGATTTGCAGGCGAAGCAAGCGGTATTCGAATTGTATGGCCTCTACTTAAGCGCTCACGTGTTCTATTCGATTCGTGGTAAGCAGGATAGCCAAACGCATTTTTGGTTAGGTGTTGAGAAATTATTGGTCAGTTGGCGCGCGCTTTAGGCGTCGATAAGTAAGGGCAACGCGGTTGCCCTTTTTAAAGCATGAAAATAGCACGGTCGTTCTATTGCGATCCAAGGACAACAAAATGAGTGAAAAAATCTACTTCAATACGTCAGGAAAGTTCAGCCTAAAGCGCAGTTTAGTGAATTGGTCTACTCGCTTGCATCACACGCTTGCCCCGACTCATGCGAAGAAAACCGCACGTAAGTTATTACTTACTCCGGCGCGAACGAAGAGCAAAAATGCACAGCCGAATGGGCTGGTGAAAGGCCAAGTCAGCACATCTCACGGCACTTTGACCACCTATCAGCTAGGTGCGGGGCCGGTTTGGGTGCTGACCCATGGTTGGTCAGGAACGGCCAGCCAGTTTTTCCCGCTAATGGAGTATATTGCCGCACAAGGATTTACTGCGCTTGCCTATGATCATCCGGCGCATGGTGAGAGCTCAGGTGAGATTGGACACATTCCCGCTTTTGTTGAAGGCTTAGAGGCGATACTCGACTCGGTTGAGCAAATCGAAGGTTTGATCGGTCACAGTATGGGAACCGCATCCGCGCTTGAATGCCGTCATCGTAAACTGGAAAACAAGCCGATTTTGTTGATTGCGCCCGTGCTCAACTATGTTGAGAACCTGTTCTCGAGTATTGAACGTTCAGGCTATTCGATGAAGCTGTTTAAGGCGGTGGTGTCAGAGGTTGAAGAGCAGTTCAATTATCCCATTCAGTCTATCGACCCTTATCGCCGTTTGGCAATGCGCGAAGCACCAACAATCATAGTGCACGATCAGCAAGATAAATTCACCAGCCACGCAATATCGGCCTCTGCCGCGAGAGAAATGCCACGTGTTGAACTGATCAGTACCAGCGGTCAAGGGCATGGTCGCGTGATGAAATGCCAGCAAGTGTTTGAGAGCTTTGATCGTTTAGCCAAAGCGTGCTGAGAAAGAAAAGATCAGGTGCTTGCACCTGATCTTGCTTCTTAGTGGATTAAGTAACTAACGGAGGTTAGTTGCAGTTAGCAGGGCCCACTTCTTTCCATACGCCCCATTGACCAGATTTGGTTGGATCATCACCTTGAGTCCACCATTTCGCTTGCCAAGTTTTGTCTGCGTAAGTGACTTGCTGACCACCAGTGTAAACGGCGGACGCATCCCATGCATTACTACAGGTGCTGCCGCTGTCCTTCTTCGCCACCACAACCGTTGTAGAAGCGACCGAGCTTGCTAAGCCATCACTCACGGTGACCGAGAAAACTAGGTTAGTATCTGCGCTGTATTCTGCGGCGGTGAAGGTCACTTTCGAGCCGCTGACTTGTGCGTTCAGCCCTTGTGGCAACTGCCAAGTGTAAGTTAATACGTCGTTGTCCGCATCGGAAGAAGCCGAAGCATCTACTACCACTACATTACCCGCGTTGGCTGTTGCAGGCGCGCTCACCTTCGCAACTGGCGCGGTGTTGACTGGGCCAGTATCTTTCGCTTTCACTGTGACCACCACCGTATCGATTGCACTGGCACCATCAGCATCAGTGACGGTCAGTTGGAACGCCAAAGATTGATCGGCGGCCACTTCCGCTGCGCTAAAGCTGGCGGACGCGCTGTTTGCGCCAGTTAATGTCACCGTTGTACCGCTGACTTGCTTCCACGCATAGCTAGTGATTGGGCCTTCCGCGTCTTTGGATGCAGAGCCATCGAGCGTGACAGTCGCAGGAGCGACAACCGTGATGTCAGCGCCCGCATTAGCCGTGGGTTTTTTGTTGGGTGGTGTCACCACGCTGCCAGCCAAACCTTCATGCATAGCATTGAGGATATCGCCGTTATCGGCATCAATTTCCCACGAGAACAAGCCCGCTAAGCCTTGCGCTTTCGCATAAGCACCTTTGGCGAGCACTGAGCGATGGTCATCAAAGGTGATCAGCGTTCCTTTGCTACGGTTCCAAACGTACGGCGCTTCAGCTTGTGCATCATAGCCATATTCAAAGCCATTGATGCCGGTATTATCTGGCCCGAGCATGTAAGACTTAATGCCTTTGTAATCGATGACACCATCCTCCCAAACACCTTGGGCTGTGCTGCCTTTCAGTTTGCCTGTGCCTGTGCCTGTCATCGGATCGGTTGGGTCGGTGAGGGTGCTCGGCATCACGCCTTCCCAACCACGGCCATACATCGCCGTTCCTAGTACCAACTTGTTCGCAGGTACGCCTTGTGCAAGCAACAACTGAATGCCGTGATCGGCGGTGTACGCAGGGCCTTTGTATGGTACGCCATTCTCATCGACGCCAGTACCGTCACATTGGCCGGGGCGCATAAAGTTACCACAGTACAATGCCGTTTGATGTCCAGGCACATTGTTCCAACCGCCGTAGAAGTCATACGTCATGGCAAAGATGTAATCCATGTATTGGATTGCATCGGCATAGTTGACATCTTCGATCTTGTCATGGCCGACACCGATAGCGGAAGTCAGCTCGTAAGTTTTGCCTGTTTCTGCTTCTAACTCGTCTAGCATGGCGCGCAGTTCACGCATCAGCGCCACATATGCAGGGCCGTCATTTATCGGATCGCCTTTATCTGCTGCTGCGCCGTCACCGCCAGGAAATTCCCAGTCGATATCAACGCCGTCGTAAAACTTCCATGTGGTCAGGAAGCGTTTTACCGAGGCAACAAAGGTGTCACGGTTTTTCTTGTCAACGAAGTCATAGAATGGGTCAGACAAAGTCCAGCCGCCGATAGATGGGATGATTTTCAGATCAGGATAACGCTGTTTGAGCGCCATCATCATCGCGTAGTTGCCTTTGATTGGCGTGCTGTACTGATGCCCGGCTTGTGGGAAACTTTTTTGGTAAGCGGCCCACGGGTCGTGGATCACCACTTCATAATCTGGCACTCCCTGACAGGCGGTTTGCAGTGCGTTGAAACTGTTGCCGCCAACGGATTTGACCGATTCATTTGGACCACAGATAGGGATAAAACCGTAGAGAATATGAGTGAGATTTTGTGCCGGAAGGTTATCCACTGTGTAGTTGCGGCCATAGATGCCCCATTCAACAAAGTAAGTGCCTACTACGGTATTTTTATCCGTGTTGTAAGACTTGTTATTGGGGTCAACATTCATGACTAGCGGTTTTAAGTGCGCACCATCGGTATCGGCAATGGTAATTTCTGCGGGGGCACTTTTTGCGCAGCCTGTGGCATCACAAGCTTCGATTTCCATCTGGAATAAACCGCCTTTACCATACTGGAAAGTGGCTGTGGTCTGGCTACCAGAGATAGCACCAGAGGCCACTTTAACGCCATCAAAGTAGATATTGTATGTATCGCCAGTATTGCCACTCCATTGATTAAATTTCACCGATATGGTGGCTTGGTCATGATATTTCACCATCTGGTTGTAACCAGCCGTGGTTTCCATCGCGAGTTCAATTTTTGAAAACTGCAGATTGTTGGAGCCATACAGATCCAAGCTGGGTGCGGTAGGTACGGCAAGCGCGGTTCCGGAAAGAGCCAACGCAATACTCGCTGCACATAGGTTTAACTTGTTCATCATTTTTCTCTCAGTCCTTGAATGTTATGTCATTAAAAAGTGAGACATAAGCTGCCAGTGAATGCGTTCACTTGGCATCATGGACAGTATTGAAGAGTCTTTTTTTTCAGCAAAAAAAATTAAGGCGCTTTTCGAGTGACCAGAGAGAAATTGATGGAAGAAAAGTACGTGTTACATTGAAAATGGAACCGTGGCATAAAGTTTTATAAATTATCGTACAGCATGGTGAAAATTTTGCAGTTTGACATAATTTGGCCATATGTCAGTGATTTCACCATCGGAGAATTCATCAATTGGAGATGTTGAAATGTTCTCGCAATGCTTGGCGACGATCTTGCGCCGCACCGTCAACACTTTGCAAAATGGTGTCTTCATAGCCTTTTTTCACCAGCCGCTGAGATGGAGAGTCAGGGACGATACGGCGTAGTTGAGGGGAATTGTCGTTACCGGTCAGTTGGTAGACGGTCAAACCAATCCCCGTCTCAATGGTGATGCGTTTGCCATTAAACTGATAGCTGGTGGCGATCAAACGATTGTTGCGATAAACGCCTGTCTCACTCAAGGTCAGTATTTCGGTTTGATAGGGGGGCGCACCAATTTCAATCCAATCACCATACACATTCGCTGGGTTAATGTATTTCTGGTATTCGATATAAATTCGGTAGGAAAAATAAGTCACTAAGGCAAGGAAAAACAGCGTTACTGTTGAGGCAATCAAAGTGCGCCGGATGCGACGCCTTCTTTCTGCTGCTTCTCTATTGTCGTCCAGTTTACGATTTTCGTTGGTGGCTTTACTTGTGTTCATACATCATCCTTGTTCATGGCTAATAGTGGTTTTTTTGTCCCCAATTAGCAACATTTCCCTCCGAAAGTTTGTACTTTTCTGTGTGATCGATGTGGTGATGAGCTTTTTTATCGCCACGCGAGGAATGGCTTGAGGTCAATGGGAAAACACGGTAAAAAGAGGTTCCGCATCCAGCGGTAATTGAAGTGTTTAAGGATAAACAATGATCAAAGAAAACAGCTATTTTGCAGGTACCGTTAAATCTCTTGGCTTCGAACAAAATGGCGAAGACAGTAGCGTGGGTGTGATGTTGCCAGGCAATTACACTTTCGGTACCGATGCCCCTGAGCGCATGACTGTGATTAAAGGTTCCTTGGTCATTAAGCGCGCCGGAGAGGATACGTGGAGTACCTACAATGCAGGTGAAGCGTTTGAAGTGGCGGGAAAATCTTCTTTCGATTTACAGGTTGAAATCGCCACTGCTTATCTGTGCGAATACTTATAAAAACAAAGGGGTCCGAATCTCGGGCCCTTTTCTCTAATTAACCTGAGATCGGTTTAACCCACCGCCATCAGTCCTGACTTTTCGGTGTCAGTGATATTTAGCGATGGCTTTTCTGGCTTTAGACAGTAAGCGATTAAGCCACCAAGTAAATTCAGCATGAAACCATGTAAGCTCCTATGGTGAGAGTGCTCAATTTGAGAGATGTTTTTCAGTTGGTCATTGATGGTCTCAATGACGAACCTTTTTGGCCACATCACTCTGTCCCAAGCAGCAAGAAATTCAGGTTTCCTATTCTTACGGTGAGTCGTTATCAAGGTAATTCAATCGTCCTTCAAATCGTCGCTAAGGGCTTTACTGATATAGCCTTTGTCCGCAAGCCTATCGAGCAGCCCTTTTGATAATTCACGAACGGGTTTTCTATCGTCCGTATTCGCAGGCGTGAGTTTGGCGGCAACGATATCACCAAGGTGATTCGTGGTGATGTGCAGCTTAAACCCATAAAACCACCCTATTGAGCTTTTTCCTCTCGCCGCTGTCCCTTGAAATACTTTGTGCTTTGGGATACGTAAGCTGTGACAGACCTTGATACTCGTAGAGTCAATAAACTCCATGCCTGTAGGCTCTCCTTTCAGATAGGTGAAGAAAGAACTGAGAGGGACTAATACGGAAGGCATGACTTCAAGAAAACGCGTGTCGCTGAGCAGGGTTGGAAATTCATTCTTGTGGTATCGGTGGATAATGCCGAGATAGAAGTTCTTAAAATCCCGTTGGTGCGACATATGAAAAGCAATAATGATGGTCATGACTTCGCTTTCGGACATGCGACCTTTGCGATGACGCTTACGTTCCCCACTCCCAAGCTGAAGTTAGTCGCGACGCCCACTGCGGAGTTAATCCCGAGTAACTTACCCCAGAACTTGGTCATGTCCTTGTAGAGGGTTTTTCCCGTCACGACGAACAAAGATTCCATAACGGTGAGCAAGAAAGACAAACCTATGGTCAGTGGGACGAATATAAAGTGATAGAGTGCGGTACTAGCGAACTGAAACCGAGACAGAAGCAAACATAAGGGCTCCTTCCCGCTAACAGAGTAGCGGGTTAGATAAGGTTATTATTGGTCTGTTTAGTTAAGCGTTAAAGCTTGGTGTTGCGCGTCAATTGCGCCTTTGCTAATGTGCGAGAGAAGGGTTTTCTCAACCAGTAATCTAAGCTTACGTAGCGACCACCGCCATAGAAGAACAGCACCAGCAACATCACAAAGTAGGTGGTCGTGAACTCCATACCGTTGTTGAGCATCACAGGGTCACCCAATTCGGTGATGTAGTTGTATCGACCTGGGAAGTTGGTTGCTAACCATTCCATAAAGCCGTTCAAACGTACGGTTGCTTCCATGCTGCTGGTGGCGATGGCATCCCAACCGTGTTTCCAGTGCACCATTGCGCTAGCAACGCTCATCAAGAAAATCATCGGAATCGACATCACTCGGGTAAATAAACCCAATGCGATACAAATACAGCCAAGAACTTCCGTACCTGCGGCAAGAAACGCTAACAACTCGGGAAATGGTAAGTTCAAACCACCATCTGCGGTGGATGCGCCAAACCACGCGACGGTGCCAGAGAAGCCCAACACCTTAGAGCGAGCACCGACAAAAATGACCGGAATGAGGTAGAGACGAATCGCAAGCAACGCTAAGTAATCGTATCTTCTGCATTTCTCGACGAGACCGTCGAACCAATTAAGGGCTGACTTAATCATAATTTTTCTCCTGAAGGGCGGACGCTGACGAGTCCTAGTTCACTGAAGTGTTGAGCCCACTCCATGAAACTGAATCTGGCGAGTTGCTGAGCAATCATTTGTTGTAGTTGAGTCAGAGTCAGGTTTGGTTGCTGTTGTAATAACTGAATCAATGCGACATCCACTTCTCTGAGCTTTTGCGATATCACATGATGCTGTGAGTTCCGATACACGCCATAAAATACAGGGTGACGCCTGTCAGTGAGAAAAGTCACGGAGTCTTGATGCAGCAGGAAAGGCACTTCGATCAGCCTTAATGTTGGGTTGAGTTGCAGCACTTGGTTCTCTTCGAATATCGGATTCGAGGAAGAACTGAATGCTGCGACTAAGGTGTCAATTTCAACATTGAACGCCACCCATTCATATTCCAATAACGCCTTCTGGTCGGCAGAAATGGAGCTGGAATCTTGATGCGATTTCTGCTGCAAAAATTGAACAAACTCGGTCGCAATATGATGAAATTCAGGCTCGGATGCGCCATGCATCACCACAAAGTCATTCACCATGCGTTCCAGTTGGTCATCAGCGAACTGCGAAGAAAATAGAGGGAACGTATTCGCAACGACACCCAAGATGTTGTCGCGGATAAATTCGCTATATCGACACTGCGCATGCTGATTTGTAGGCGTGCGAATCAGAGCCGTTATGGACTCAGTTTGCGCGCGCATTTTACTCGGAGGATTAAGCATTGGGCACCTCCTTACACAAAACTTCGAGTGTTTGGCTGAAATCCAAGATCTCGCCATGAACGCTGCGAAGCTCTTCAGCCAGAACAAGCAGCGACGGCACATTGTGGTCGCGCTCAAGAAGCAAAGGTTTGCTGCCATGCACCGAGTAGGTGTAACGAGCCAGATCAATCACTTCATCAGGCACTGGCTTACCATGGGTATCGAGCAAGAAGTCATCACGCTCTTTCAAGTGACCCGCAATGTGGTAATAACGAATCGCGTCGCTTGGTAAAGTGCTCAGCATGTCGTAAGGGCAGAAATGGTGATTTCGGCTGTTGACGAACACATTGTTGATGTCGATAAGCAGCTCACAACCACTGCGCTCACACACATCAGCGATGAACTCGGCTTCCGGCATTTCATGTCCGTAATCGTGGTAGTAAGAGATGTTCTCTAGCGCCAATGGACGCTGAATAATGTCTTGCACGCGTTGAATGCGTTCGACCAAATACGGAATGTTCTCTTTATGTCGAGGGATCGGAAGCAGTTTATACAAATAGCCCTGATTGTCTCTAGAGAAACTCAGATGTTCGCTATAGATGTCGATATTAAATTCATCGAGAAAGCGTGCGACGTCTCGTACAAAGGAGTCGTTTAACGGTTGGCAATCACCAATCGATAAGCTCAAGCCATGGGCGACAAGAGGATAATATTGAGCAATGTCTTGCAGCTGTTCACGTTTCAAGCCGCCAATATTCATCCAGTTTTCCGGTGCTAATTCGAGGAAATTGATATCTGGGTGATCGGGCAACTGACACAGCAAATCAACGTGTTCGCTGCGCAGCCCAATCCCTTTTGATGTATCGGTTATTGTCCGCATACGCCACCTGTTATTTTGCTTTTGGTGAGTTTGATGGTTTCTTCTGAAGGGTTAATACCTTCGCCAGTCACGCCACATTTGCCGTCACGAGCTCGGACCAAGCGACCTTGTGGATCGTTCTTTAGCTCTTGTTTCTCAAAGCGTTTCTCTGTACCACATTTACCAGCCGCACACTTACCACCATGTTGAGAGCTGGATTGAGCTTCAACGGGATCTTCGGTTGGTGCATCGGCAAACGCCATGCCTGAGTTCAAAGTAATGACAGACGTCATCGCGATAGATAGAGCGAGTTTATTGTTCATGAGACATCTCCTTCGCTGCGCTCATTGGGTAGCTAGATAAGTCGTGACCAGCGATAACTTGACCGTGGTAGTACTCTTTAACGATCTGGATGGAAGCTGGTTTGAGTTTTAGACCTAAGCCCATCCAGTGGTTAAGCACCAAGAGTTTTGGGTTCACTTCTGCGGCGATCTTGCCGACAACCGATGGCTTAGCGTGCAGAAATGACGAGACTTCGTCGGCTTCTTCATGAATTGCCAATGGCATCAATAAGATGTCCGCACCTTTAGCGAAGTCGATGAAGTCAGGGTTACTGCCGTTTTGGTCGGCGGAAATCACCATCACTCCTTCGGCACTTTCGATTCGAAAAGCGAGGCAAGGTACGTCGCCGTGTGGGATGCCTAGTGCATAAATGGTCAACCCATCTTGCTCGTACACCTTGGTGCCTTGGGAAGTTTTGTATGGCACATCCGTAATAGTGATAGGGAACAAGCCATCACTGCCATCAAACAAACCATTCAAGTATGCGTAAGCGCCTTTATTACCGTCGAAAAGCGCTTGCATGTAACCGGTTAGGCTAGGGAATGCAGAGCCCGCTTTCGGACCGGCAATATCGAGTGGATCTTCACGATCAAAGAAGTAACCACCTTTTAGCAGGGCTGGAACGTCGGCGACGTGGTCGGTGTGAAAGTGGCTTAAACCAAGGAAGTCTAAGTCTTCCAGTTTGCCGCCCGCTTGACCGAAACGCAGATAGACACCGCCACTGGCATCGATCATCACGCGTGATTTTCCTTTCCACCAAACCAGTTCACCAGACGATGCGCGAAGGTCATCAGAAATTGGTCCGCCAGAGCCAAGAAGCTGCAAAGTAAAATCTTTGTCGAGCGGTTCGAGAGAGATCGCGTAACTGTTGGCGGCTCCGAGCGATAACCCCAGAGCCAGCACTAACGCTTTTAAAGGCTGTTTCATATCGAATACCTTTTCTTATTTGTTTTCTTTGGGTGAGCATCCAAAGAAGTGTTGAAGAGGCAAGAAAAACGATTTGTTTTTGATGTCCGTCAAAGCACGGGAATAAGATATCCAATATTGGTGGTTAATTATATCTAGTAATTTTAAAGCCTTGTTCAGGTAAATTGAACGTTATTGATTTGAGCAGAACAAGCATCAGAATGTAAAAAGGCACCGCGAAGGGTAATGCCCTTGTTTCTTGTGTATTTTCCAGACATTTTCCCGTCTTAGAGATCGACATTTTTACCGGAGTATGATCAATTATTGGTTTTAAGAATGAAGCCTATAATGCCATGAATATCTCCTACCGTTTTAAGCTGATCTGTGAAGAAATTGCTGAACTTAACGAACTCACCAGTAAAGGGAAGCACAACGCCAGAAAGCTAAAGCGTGCTCAGATCCTTTTACTGGCAAATCACAGGCAACATACAGACGCTGAAATAGGTCAGCTCTTAAATACCAGTACTTCAACGGTCTAAAGAACCAAACGCGGCTTTGTCGAAAGATCTGATCGCAGAACCCGCTTTTAGTTCCCTTCAATTCTTAACCCGAGTTCAGGTTAATTAGACAAAGTGACCTGTTTGGTAATCTTTAATAGCTTGCTCAATTTCTTCCACGGTGTTCATCACAAAAGGACCGTAATGCACGATGGGTTCATGGATTGGCATTCCAGCGAGAATTAGGGCGCCACTTTCCTCTTGCGCCGCCAGTTTCAGTTGTTCTGCGCTGCTCAAGACGCCGAGTTGCCCTGCACTGATAAGGTGTTGGTCAATGGCAATTTTCCCTTGGTAGACAAACACTAAACATTGAAAGTCTGCCGGGATCTCGACCGTGAGCTCATGGGAGGCGTTGCTGCGCCAATCGGCAATGGTCATGGCTATCGAACTGCTTTGCAGTGGGCCAGCGATCTCATGCGCATCGATAGATAGCGCTCCGGCAATCACGCGAACTATGCCCCAGTCAGGATGGCTTTTTTCGGTAATGCTCTCAGGCTGGAAATCGTGGTATTGCGCTGGCGACATTTTGTTTTTGGCTGGCTGGTTAATCCAGATTTGAAACCCATGCAGCTGCCCATCCATCATAATCGGCATTTCGCTGTGTATCACGCCGCGACCTGCCGCCATCCATTGAGCTCCACCACTTCTCAGTTCTCCGACATTCCCCATGTGATCTTTGTGCTGAAAATGGCCATTGAGCATATAGGTCAAGGTTTCAATACCGCGATGCGGGTGCGGTGGAAAGCCGCCGATATAGTCGGCCGCCTTATCTGATTTCAGCTCGTCAATCATCAGAAAAGGAGAAAAGTTCGGTTGGTTAAAACCCGCGACACGACGAATATTAACCCCATCACCATCTGAGGTTCGAACGGCGCGATGGAGTTGTTTTACAGTGCGGTATGAGGACATGGCTGACTCCTTGTTTTTCCAATGAGTTTAATGACATTCGTCGAATGAGAGCAGGTTGGAAAGTTGTTCAACATGTTCGAAAGATTTGAAAACCAGCAAGTGTTTTGGCGAGAAAATTGGCATCCTGATCTGGACAATTCAGCATGTCGGAAACACATGCTTACGGTTTTCACTCTCATTTGAGAGAGGTATTTAAATCGTCATAGGGGGAATTGACTATACTAACAATAGCCTAGTCAAAACGGAGGTGTAGTGTGTCTGTACAACCGAAGCACAGTGACCATTCCCCTCGCTATGAAGTGCCGGATCTGACCAACGAGCAGCGGCATAGATTTACCTCGGTGGCGAACAAAGCGCAGGTAAGAAAAGAACAGTTGGAAGAGCGCCCTACTATCATTGAAGCGGCCAAACGGGCAGCGTTAAAGCCTGTGGTACAACCGCGGCCAAACAAAATCAATAAAGTGCGTTATGCTATTTGGCTATGCACTTTTTTAGCGGTCTGTTTGTGGCTGATGTATATGGAGGGTTAGTTAGGCTCATTGGATGAATGTTGTTCCTTTTAGGCTTTGTGCGAATCGTTAATATTTGCTCGGGCGTTGGCGAGGTATCAAGGGTGACACATTCGACATAGAGGCAGTCTGATACGTTTCCAACGGGTGACTAAAGTGGTTTTGCTCGTCCTCGTTGTAGTAAGTGAAACGATTCTTGCCTGCGTGCTTGGCTTTGTACATGGCTTTGTCCGCGCAGCGTGTCAATTCTGAGAGCTCAAAGGCATCTTGCCCGTATATCGCCGCACCTACACTTAAGGTCAAACCTTGAATCCGCTGATTCGCTTGATAGCCAGTGCGATAGAGCGTAATGATGCGTTTGAGGATGTTGTCCAGATCTTGGCGATTTTTTACCTCATAGAGCATCAAAACAAATTCATCGCCAGCGAAACGGGCGATGGAATAATCATTCTTGTCGGTGCGACGATCTTTATTGCGGATGTTATTTTTCAGCCTTCGAGCAAAGTGTTGCAGCACCTTATCGCCAACATCATGGCCGTAGTTGTCATTGATGGTTTTAAAATTGTCGATATCAATGAAGATAAGCGCGGTGATGCAAGTCGTGGGCGTGGCGTCTATATCTTTGAGCTTCTCTTTTGCCCAGATCTCGAAACTCCAGCGATTGGCTAACCCAGTGAGCTTATCGGTATAGGCGAGATCTTCGATGCCTTCGAGATAGAGAGAATGGACGTAGTTGATCAACCGGTAGTGGTAAAACGCAAAGGCATGACAAATAAGGCTAGTGAAAATTAAGGCGATCACAAGGCTGTAGGCCGTTTGGATCGGATACCCTTGCACGGGATGGCTGACAAGCAGAATCACGCAAACCGTAAGATAGAAAAGCGAGTTCAGTAATACGCCGATTTTAAAACGGTTAAGTAGGATAACTGCGCTTAGAATGGGGAACAACCACAGCAAGCGATCTGGGTTTGGTGTGGTGTGGAAAATCATCGGCATTGCGCCAAGCAATAGAATGGCACTCAAGATCAGGTCGGCATTAAGGCCCTTACGGCTGTGCTGAAGGTAAGCAAAAACCAATAAGCTCAACAAAGCAAACGCACCATTGAGTAGCGCAATACTCAGATGAGCCGCCAACGCTTGTTCAATAGTGTGGTAGAGAAACAGCCCGCAGGACGCGAGTGACCCAATGCTGACAATTTTGCGCTTTCTCGTCAGCCTTATATCTGCCATTTCTTCGATATGTTGTCCTGCTAAAGTGGCCATTTTCCCTCAATAAATTCTGCAACCTGTACTCCTTCACAGCGTAATTGTAGTTGAGAAATGGATTTTTTAACCAATAGCTCAAAAGTATTAGTTAAGTGTGGTGGTATGTGAGACTCAATGGATTGTTGCTGTGTTAGATATTTGTCATTGCGGCCATCGGCTTTCTTGGGTTTAAAGCAAGAGAATGTAATGTGTTACGGGGGTTGTCGGCAAAAAATTGACTATCAATAGGTGACAAAATGTATAGCAAAAAGAAACATTAAGAATGTTGTTTAATAGCGAAATAATCTAAAAAGCCAATGGTCTCAAAATCAGAGAGGCTGGTTTCGACCAGCCTCTGCCTTGTGTTAATCAACGAGGCTGCTTTTGGGCGCTTCTTGGGGCTGATAGTGTAATATCGCCATCGACACTGGAGAGAGCAGTAACTCACCCTCTGCGTGACCAGGGGAGATGTTACGTACGTTGGTATCGCAGATCAGCGTCCAGGTTTGTTTACTGTCATTAGGCAGGGTAAAACGTGCTGGGGCGCTGGTTTGGTTGATGAGATAGACCATTTCCGCGCCATCTTTGCCAATTCCAATATGCAGTGCCACCGCACTCAAACGATTCCAATCTTCGTGCTCCATCGGTGAGCCATCCACTCTACGCCAAAAAATGCGGTTGAGGTTACGGTTGGCCCCACTGAACGCGCGAATAAACGGCACCATATAGGTCTGTCGATTCGCCACCATCTGCGAAAGCCAGTGTTTAAAATCTCGCTTACGCTCTGATGATTGCCAATTGAGCCAACTGGTTTCGTTGTCCTGACAATAGGCGTTATTGTTGCCTTTTTGCGTGTGAGACAACACATCGGCGGTTAAAACATGCGGAATGCCAAAGGCGAATAGCAGGCTCGCCATAAAGTTACGCTTTTGCTTTTCACGCGTGGCGATCACCATCAAGTTCTCAGTGGGGCCTTCTACGCCATAGTTTTCAGAGCGGTTGTCACCGTGCCCATCGCGGTTTTGTTCGCCGTTGTCTTCATTGTGCTTATGTTTGTAAGACACCAGATCTTGCATGGTGAAACCGTCGTGATACGTGATGTAATTCACAGTGAGTTTGTATGGCCAGTTTGCCGCGCTGTAGATATCACGAGAACCCATCAGGCGAGTGGCAAACTCTTTGAGATAGCCTTGATCGCCACGCCAAAAGCTGCGAGTGATGTCGCGCAGCTTGTCGTTGCACTCGTTCCAGCCAAATGGGAAATTGCCGACTTGGTAGCCATTTGGCCCGATATCCCAAGGTTCGGCGATCAATTTGGTCTCTTTTAAAATGGGATCCTGCGCGACCGCTTTGAAAAATGCCGCTTCCGGGTTGTAGTCATCCCCTTGACGGCCCAGCGTGGCTGCGAGATCAAAACGAAATCCGTCGACTTTGAACTCACTTACCCAGTAGCGCAAGGTATCCATAATCAAGTTGAGCGCAGGTTGATAGGTGAGATCCACCGTGTTACCGCACCCGGTAAAATTGGCAAAATGGCTGCCATGTTTAAAGTAAAAGCGTGAATCGAGCGCTTTTAGGTTAAACACGGTTGGGCCAGCGCCGCCTTCTGCGGTGTGGTTATAGACCACATCTAAAATCACTTGAATACCGTGGCGATGCAGTTCCCGAATTGCGGTTTTAAGCTCAAGCACCGCGTCTTTGTCGGCGTAGCGCGGGTCAGGAACCATAAACAAATAAGGGTTGTAGCCCCAATAGTTCACTTTGCCCATATCGAGCAAATGCGGCTCGTGCATGCAGGCGGCAATGGGCAAGAGCTGTAAGGTGTTGATGTTTTGCTCTTTGTAAAACGCCAGCATGGGCTTACTCACTAAGCCCAAATACCGACCCTGTTCGCTCACCGCAACATCAGGGTGAAGTTTACTCACTCCCTTTACATGCGTTTCAAACAGAATCATCTCTTCACGTGCAATACGAGGGTGATCGGTATCTTGCCAATCGAAATCATCCTGATAGACCACGCACTTGGGCATGGCGAAGCTTTTTTCTGCGCTGTAAGGGGTCTTGTAATGCAGTGGCCCATCTAAGGCTTTGGCATAGGGATCGGAAAGGAGCAATGGCCCTTCTTCGCTATCCACTAGATAGCCATATTTTTGCCCAGCTTTAATGCCCGGAACAAAGGTGTAGCGAATGCCCGCGTACTCATTCTCGAGCTCATAGGTTTTGAATTGTTTTTTTTCATCAAACAGAGCTAAACGAATCGACGGACAGTCCGGTGCATGTATGGCAAAGTTGCACCCCGTTTCGTGTAACGTAGCGCCCAGAGGGTATGGGCGTGAGAGCGATGCTGTCATGGTTATTTTTCTTGGGTCTTTATCCATATTCGGAACTATTAGTAAAAAACTTTGTCACAAAGAGGTCAAGCGCCCCTCAGGGATTAATATAAATGTAATAAAATTACTTTCTACCTACCATTGTTGGCAAAAATATGAATTGCGCCTCACTTTGTAGCGCGAAGATCTCTAGCAAAGTTACTAACTCCACCCTAATTCAGTGATCCTGCTCTATTAAACATCGTTCGGTAAAATCTATCCTCCTTTCTCATCCCCCCCATTTTTTTTTGGGGCGGAGGACGCCATTCTGTTCCTCCTCTCTTAGCATAGTCTGTGTTGAAACAACTGGGGACCTTGTCCCATCTTACCTCTCTTTCTTTAGGTGATTTCTACTGCCTACTTCATCTTGAGAGCGAGCGGGGAGACAGAACGATAAATACCCTTAATGGAGTTAAGAATGAAAAAAGTAAGTTTGATCGCTGCCGCAGTGGCTTCTACTTTAGCAGCAGGTACTGCCTTTGCTGCTGGTACTGACGTTACAACCGATGGATGGGAAGTTCACGGTTATATGTCTTCGAACTACCGTCTAATTGATGGTAACACTAATGCTACTACCTTTAACAAAGGTGACTACCATGTTGCTGGTTCTTCTGCGACCAGTGAAAGTACAAACCAAGTTGAATTTGTTGTTAAGAAACATACAGAGTACGAAAGCGGTGTGTGGGCAAATTACAACGTTCGTGCTGAGTATGGTAATGGTAACTCTTACGCTTACTCTTCTTCAGGTAACCAAAAGAACAACACAAATTCTCAGTTCGAAGTGAAAGAAGCATTCGTTGAACTGGGCGCACTTCCTTATCTCGGTGAAGATTCTGTCGTTTGGGCTGGTCAACGTTTCCTAAACCGTAGTGCAGGTATTCTGTCGGGCGAATTCTGGAAACAGTCTTCAGGTGTTGGCGCAGGTTTTGAAACAAAACTGGCTGGCCATAAATTTGGTGTTGCTGCTGTGTCTGCAGACCCGAAAAATACTGTTAATGATTCAAGCTTAGAGCGCAAAACCCGTACTTCTCTTGATGTTTACTTCTACGGTTTGGATGTTGGCATTGGTAGCCTAGATCTTGACGCGAAATTCATGAAACAAGACAAAAACAATGCGAGTGCAGCGGATGAAGCTGAGAATGGCGTTGGTTTTTCTGTCACTCTGAACTCAAGCTACTATGGTTTAGATGGTTGGACACAAACGGGTATCGCTTACGGTAAAGGTATGGCAACAAACCGTGGTGTCAACTTCGGTGAATGGAACGATACCTTTAAAGAAGACGATAACTCACTGTTCATTACCTCTTACGGTGTGTTGAATATTTCAGACACTGTTCAATTAGGTACTGAATTCACTCATTGGGAAATGATGGAAATCGGCGCATGGGGTCTTGGCGATGGTGGTTCTCGCACTATGTTTGCAGCGCGTCCTTCTTTCAAGATCAACGACAACTTCCGTTTCGAAGTAACAGCTTCTTACGCAGTAGAGAAAGCTGAACAGTGGCATAAACAAGACGGTTCTTGGATGTTTGTTGAAGCAGCGCCAATCTTTACTGTTAATGCGGACTACTTCGGTCGCCCACAAATCAAGCCTTACATTGCTTACATGAAAGCGCTTGAAGATGGTGTTGGTAACAAAGGTATCAACGGCGAACAAGACGAAACCGTTGTTGGCGTTCACGCTGAAATTTGGTTCTAAACCATTTAGTATTAAAGGCAGCCCACGGGCTGCCTTTTTGACTTTGTATCCTACAACCTATAGTGAGAAATAAAATGAAAAACAAACACTCTTTGTTAGCGGTCGTACTGGGTGCCTTGCTTGCCGGTTGTGCATCGGATGCCAAGGTGCAAACAGAGCTTACTCCTCCGACTAATGCCGAAGTCTGTTGCACCGATTTTGCTCAGTTTCCTTATGCTCAGCTTAACGATAACGAAGATCTCAAGTTTGATGTCGATCTTGCCTCACCGGTGGGCACTTTTGCGGCGGGCAATAGCCACTTTGCGGCATTTCGCTTTAGCGAGCGCAGCGGCGATGTTGTGGTGACGGTCTCCAGTCTGATGATTGATGACTCGGTGTTTGCGCCAGAAGTGCTGCTGCTGGATAAACAGTTTCAAGTGGTTGAGACCTTAAAACTGCAAGATTTCCAGATTTTGCCGTCCGATGCTTTCACCCGCACACGTTATATTGAAAAATTCACCACCAACGCAGAGCAAACCCCGTACTTTGTGATTTACACTCCTGCCGATCAATTGGGCAAACAAGTAACGGTTGACCATCCTGCGAAAATACGCGCCAAAGAATTTGGTGAAGTGATGCCGATGGTCACCGATCCGGTTTATACCTATCGTTTAGGCGGACGTATTGAGTTGCAGGTTGAGACGCGTAAATTGCGTCCATTCCGCGTGGCAGAAGCCGTGCAATCGGTACAAACGCCAGTCGTAGAAAAAACCATTAAAGCGCAGCCTGAATCGCAAACCTTCTATTTATCAGCGATTGAGAATGCCGTAGCTGCTGGCGACATTCCTAAAGCGCTGAGCCTATTAGATGAAGCCAAAGCGCTCAATATTCCCGGCGCGCAAGAGACGTTTGTCCGCGCGGTCAATCAGATGAAATAAATCCCTTCGTTTTTAGACGCTCCTGGTGAGCGTCTTATTTTTAAGGAGCTTGTCATGGCATTTGATCCTGAACGTTTGCAGATTCTGGATGCTTTTCACATGCCGCAGTTGGCGCGCGAGCGAGCCATTCGTCTCTATCTGCCACGTGACTATCACACCACTTTGCGCCGCTATCCGGTCACTTACATGCAGGATGGGCAGAATGTGTTTGACGATGCCACTGCCAGCTATGGCCGCAGTTGGCGGGTTGGGGAGACGTTAGATGCGCTGCATGAGCAATCAGGACAGGGCGCGATTGTGGTCGCCATCGATTGTGGAGAGGAGTTACGTCGCTTTAACGAATACTCGCCGTGGCAAATGGATGCGCAGTTTGCGTTGCCCGGGCGCGATAAACAGGGGCTGCACGCTTCTGGTGGCGAAGGCGAAGCGTACGTGCGTTTTCTCACAGAGACGCTCAAACCATACATCGACCAGCATTATCGGACGTTGAGCGACCGCCAGCACACTGTGATTGCGGGCAGTTCGATGGGCGGTTACATCAGCTTGTATGCGGGAATGACGCGCCCAGAGATATTTGGCATTTTAGGCGTTTTTTCGCCGGCGTTCTGGTTTAATCGCCAAGCGATGTTTGATTTGGTCGAGCGCACCACGCTTGCCGACCCAATGCGTATTTATATGGATATGGGCAGCGACGAAACCAGCGATCACGCCCGCAGTGACTTTGCCCAAGTCTATCTGCAAGGCTCGCGCGATATGCACGCGCTGCTGCAAAACAAAGCCAACCTTGAGGTGGAGTACATCGAAGGGGCTGGCCATCAGCACAATGAGCTCGCTTGGTCACTGCGCTTTCCACACTTTGCGCGTTGGGCTTTGCCAGCCGAAAAGCATTGAGCTTGAACACCAATCAATAACAAGCCACCAATAAAAAGCACTGGGGTCGCCAGTGCTTTTTTCTTGGTCGTGATCTGTTCTGTCGCGTTTAGTCCTGCGCGATTTTGAGCTTCTCCGCCATGCGCTTTTGCAGCAAGTAGTCACTTTGCGTCAGCGCTGAATGCTCGCGTTGCCAATCCGGTTGAGCAAAGCTGAGCCCATCGAGCAATGGATAGTGCACCGCCGCACTCTCCACGCAGTGCACATCGCTCGGGGAGCAAATGACCTCGCCATGGCGGATAGTCACCAGCAGCTCGCTTTGCAGCGTCCCCGTGATTTGCAGATGTTTGTCGCTTGCTTCTAGCTCGAACAACAAGGTGATCGATGGCTCGTCGCGTTCCGCTTTTACACTGTAAATAGTGCCATCCTCGTTGCTTGTCATCTCAAACCACAACGCATTATCTTGACCAAAGGGCAGGCGCGCTTTGACCTGCTGCCAAGCGCTTGGCAGGGCAGGGCGCAAAATAATACGCTGCTCGGCGAGGCGCGGCATAAAGCCGAGATAATCTTGCTGCGCGTTGCGCGCATACTCAGAGACGGACCACGCTTGCGCGTAAGTGCCTGTCATCACCAAGGCGTTTTCATCTGCTTGATACGCATCGAGGTTTTCACTCATGGTGCCACGGTGCCCTTGGGTTAAGATCTGTTGAGCGAGATTTTTACTCAGCTGATAGGCAAAGTCTTGCTGTTTAAATTGGCACAGAGCACTGACGGTAAATCCGGCGTTCCAGCCCCAAATGGTGCCGTTGTGGTAAGCCGCATCTTTATGATATTCGCTGCGATTGTCGTGATAAGGGTGGAAATCGCGGTGATCTTGCGCCAAAGAGCAAATGCCCCATGGAAACAACAGTTGTTCAACGCAGTTTTTCACTACATGCTGGCCAATCTCGGCCGCAAGCAAGTTACGTTTCATTGGGATGGTCAATGCCATCAACTGATTAGGGCGCGGGCTGAGATCGGCCTCTTCACTATCACGCAGGCAATCGGCTAAACAGCAAAGCTCTGGTTGCCAAAACTTCGCGACAAAGCTCTGTTGCGCTTTGGTGGCGAGCTGGTGGCAGTGCTGAGCAAACGCCTCATCACCTTGCCACAGAGCCAGTTGTTCGGCCGTTTGCAGGCTTTCAAACCACAATGCCTGAATGTCGTTGGCTTTCGGTCCACGTGGCGACCACGGGATCTGGCCATTGATTTTGGCGTCCATCCACGTATCCGGATCGCGGTGCGACATCAAGCCATCGTCGCCTAAGTAGTGTTTTTCTACCCCTTGGATGAAGCGTTTCACCACAGGATAGATCTGCTTGGCAAACGCCATATCTCCGCTGTAGTGGATGTATTCCATCACTTCGCGAATCATCCACGGCGTACCATCGGTGGTGTTGTAAATGATGTTGGTTTTACTGGTGACGCGGTTGGGAATGCGGCCATGATTGACGTCATCCAGATCCACCTTCTGCATGGCGGCAAAGTTATTGATGATCTCACGCGCTTCGTCAAACGCACCGTTTACCAGTGACGTGCCGGAAAGGGCAATAAAGGTATCGCGACCCCAGCAATCTTTGAACCACGGTAAACCCGCCCAAATACCAGCGCCAAATTCATGGCTGACAAACGTGCGGCTGGCGAGCCTCGCCCACATTACTGCGCGGTTGTATTGCACATCGTCACACCATAGGTAATTGTCGGTCAGGAACTGATAAATCTGCTGTTGATGCTGCTTTTCGGCGTGCTGCTTGGCGGCCAGTTTGGCCTTGTGCAGCGCCTCTGCTGAGTCATGTTCAAAGCAGAGATAAACACTCAGTTGAGCGCATGCTCGAACCGTACTAAGCATCAGTTTGCAATTTTGCCCGTTGAGACGCACTGCTGTATCGAGCGCAGGATACGCATCAAAGCTGACCTCTTTGGCGCTAATCGCTTGATTGGCGCTGATGGCGATAAAGCGTGGCGCGCCTTCTGGGCACAGCTCAGGTTTCACCGCAATCAACACCATGTCGTCAATTGTTTCAATCGTGCAGTCGTTGAGGCCGAGATTGAGCTCCGGCAGCAGTGACAGCACCGCCTCGCTTTGGCTTTCGACGCTGAGTGTCACCAAGCGTTGCCCTGCCGCCAGCGATAGGCGATCTCGGCTATCGCTGGCAAACTGGTGTTCAATGCCGTAAGGGAGTAAACGTGCGCTGCTCGCTTGGGTTTTATCCAGTAATTTGCCATCGACAAAAGCGGCAAAGCCGCCTAAGTACCAACCTTGATGATGTCGATAACGGCCTGCGCCAACAAAGCAGTGGCTGCGCCCTTCGTAGTAGCCATCGATGTTATCGCCAAACACAAACGCAAAGGAGCCCGTCTCTTCAATGGCGAGGGTATCGAACAGCTCGTTGGCCGAGAGAGCACCTTGACGTGTCTCGATCGCTGGCAGCGGATCGCATTCGGTTTGGAGCTCGCTATCAAGCAGCGCGCGCTGGGCGAGCGCTTGTTGGTTGCTTGCGCCAGAGGTGATGGTCAGCGTGGGAGCGGTGCCGGATAAGTCCAGCGTCAAGGTAAAACGGCCAGTTTGGCTGGGAGTAAAGGCGAGATCGTTGCCGATGCCTTGGGTGCTGATCAGCGTTTGTGGCTGATCGAGATTAAGCGCTACTGCTTGGGTTGGGTGCGCGGCCAGTGTCCATTGCGCGCTGCCATCCATATCGGCAATTTTGCATTGATGGCGGTCGGCGGAAAACACCACGCTGACTTGCAGCTGTGAGTCAGAAATTGGCACAAAGGGTGTATCAAGTCCCCAACCGTTAAAGGTGCCTTTTAAATATAAAGTGGGCATAGGCATCATTTTCTTCCCAAAAACGAAAAAAGGCACAGCGAACTGTGCCAAGGATACGATGAAATCGTTATTTAGTGATCTGTTTGGCCGCGGTATCCAGCGCTTGTTTAACGCTCTGTTTGCCTTGCATGGCGTTATCAATCGCAGCGCCTTCTGCAAACCAGTAAGCGGTCATTTGCGGAATGTTCGGCATAATTTCGCCATTTTCCGCGTTGATCATGGTGGATCGGATGCGATCGTCGCTCTCTAGCACTTTCTGGAATGACTTTAACGTCACCGCGCCAAGCGGTTTGTCATCGTTCATGGTTTTCAGCGCATCATCTTTAAACAGATAGTTTTCTAAAAACTCCACCGCGAGATCGGTATTTGGACTGGCCGAGTTGATGCCCGCGCTGAGAACGCCAACAAACGGATTGCCTTTACCGCCGTTTAAGGTAGGCAAAACAGCCACGCCGTAGTTGACGTTCATTTTGTCCAAGTTGCCCCACGACCAAGGGCCGTTGATGGTCATTGCCGCTTCGCCTTTAGTAAAAGCGGCTTCTGAAACGGAGTAATCCATGTCTGGGTTGAGTACGCCTTGGTTAACCATGTCGACGAGGAACTGCAGGCCTGCGACGCCGGCTGGGTTATTCACACCAGTGCTCTTGGCGTTGTAGCCGCCGTCGATTTTCTCAAAGGCAAACGCGCCGCCAGATGAGACCACCGGCCAAGTAAAGTAGGCGTTTTTGATGTCCCACATGATCGCTTGCTTGCTTTGCTTTTGCATCTGCTTTTGAATCGCAGGCAGCTCTTCCCACGTTTTAGGCGGGTTTGGCAGTAAGTCTTTGTTGTAAATCAGCGAAGGCGCTTCAATCGCCAATGGGTAACCGACAATTTTGCCGTTGACGGTCACGGCGTCCCAACTGAAATCGACCAGTTTTTCTTTGAACTCTTTGCTGGGTTTCACTTCGTAAAGCAGGCCCGCTTCAGCGTAGCCACCAAAACGATCGTGCGCCCAGAAGATAATGTCTGGGCCGCCGCCAGTGGCCGCGTGCTGTTGGAATTTGGCTTCCAGCGATTCAGGGTGCTGGACGATCACTTTTACGCCGGTATCTTGCTCAAATTGTTTGCCAATTTGCGCCAGACCTTCATAGCTTTTATCGCCGTTGATCCAGATGGTGATTTCGCCCTCTTGCATCGCCATGACCGGCGTGGCAATCAAGGTTGCAAGCGTACAGACAGAAAGGGTTTTGATGACTCGTTTCATTGTTATTATTCCGTTTAATATGTTCTGAGTGGAATATTAACGTCTCTTTTCTGGCGGGAGAAATAGCTAAGCGATGCAGTGATATAGGAAAAATCGATATCACACTCTATTGCAACGCTTCTAAACCGTGTTATCAAGTCAACGGGCTTGTCACCTTAATGCGAATTTGTGAACAAGCCCAAAAACTAAATATTGCCTCGCCAGTCTTGGCGGAATTTGGCTATGTCGCGCGGCCGTTTATTGCTGCAACACCCAAGCGCTGGCCGCAAAGGGCGGCAGTTCAATCCAGACGTCCCCTTGCCCTTGCTGTACTTGCAACTGAATGTCGGCTTGCTCGCCAACCGCGTCGCTGAGTGTATAGCTTCCGTCGCTCAGGCCGAACTGGCTGAGCAACTTTTCAGGCAGCGTCACATGGCACGTATTACTCAGATCAGCAGAGAAATTACTCGCCGCCAAAACCAGCGTTTGCTGAGCAAAGCGAGCAAACAGATGGCAATGCTGGCCGAGTGCTCTTTGGTTAAGTGGATAGAGATCCATATACTCGCCACACAGAGCGGGGCAATTGAGGCTGAAGTTGAGTAAGCGGACGTAAAAGGCGCGCAGCGCTTTTTGTTTTTCGCTCAACAGGCCACCGTCAAACAGGCCGTTGTTCATCCATTTCTGATGTTCCGGCACGCCGATGTAGTCAAAAATCGAGGTACGACTTGGCAGGCCAAAGCCCGCGTTTTCATTGCCCGCCTCGCCGACCTCCTGACCGAAATAGATCATGCTGGGAGAACTGCTCAGCAGCGCTGAGACCAACATGGCCGGGCGACCATAATCGGCGTCGCCAGCAAATTCGTCGTGGGCCAGCCTCTGCTCGTCATGATTGTCGAGGAAATGCAGCATATTGTGCTCAATATCCATCATCTTGGCTTGAATTTCACCGATAATCGCTGTAGATGCTTTGCCCTGGATCACCGCTTTTAGCCCGTCGTACAAATCCACCTTGTCATACAGGTAATCCATTTTTCCCAGATGAATGTAATCGCGATAGAGATGAGGTTGGTAAACTTCGGCCATCAGAAAAGCGTCGCGGTTGCGCATCTTGATGTGTGAGTTGAGGTAACTCCAAAACTCAACCGGCACCATTTCGGCCATGTCATAGCGAAAGCCATCGACGCCAAAATCGAGCCAAAACAGCGCGATATCGCGAAACTTGCGCCAAGAGTTCGGCACCTCTTGCTGCTGCCAAAAGGCAAAGTGTTCCTCAAACGAACGCTGCGCGTAATCGGCTGGCAGTTCGGCGAAATCTTTGCTGCCATCGGGGCGTACGCCGTAGTTCACTTTCACCGTTTCGTACCAGTCATCAAAGTTGGGTTTGGCAAGTCGTGAGCCATTGCCAGTCCACTTGGCGGGAAATTCCTGATACGGCTTTGCCAACTGCGGGTGCGCTTCGCCGCCAAGGGGGGAAAACGGCGTTGGAATATCCGGCAGTTGAAACGCATGGCCGGGAATATAGTAAAAGTTGTTGTCGCGGTGATATTCGACCAAGGTATCGTCATCAGCACCAAAGTCGCGCACTCCTTCAGGGTTGTTTAATCCATGATACTTTCGTGCTACATGATTCGGCACGATATCGATGATAATGCGCATGCCATGGCGATGAGTGCGCTCAATCAGCGCGGCGAATTCCGCCATGCGCTCAGCCGGATTGTCGGCCAGATCTGGGTTGACCGAATAGTAATCTTTGACCGCATAAGGAGAGCCCGCCCGCCCTTTGACCACCGCCGGGTGATCGTTGTCGATGCCGTAGGCTTGGTAGTCGCGCACCAAAGCGTGATGCGGAACACCTGTGTACCAAATATGGTTAATACCCAGTTGTTTGATCGCCGCAAGCGCGTCGTCATTGAAGTCACTGAACTTGCCGACGCCGTTCTCTTCTAACGTTCCCCAGGGCTGGTTTCGGGCACATTGGTTGCCAAATAGGCGGGTAAAAACTTGATAAACTGAATATTTTTGCTTTTTCATTGTTTATTCACTTGCAGATGTAGGGTTGGTCAGCGGCTAATTTAGCGAATATGAAATGCATTGAACTCATCCTATGTGGGGGCGTAGAGCGAGGGAGCAAGTGACTGGAGAAAGCGACGTCCGTTTGGCTATCCTCGTAGAATAGCTCAAGAATTTGCGATAAAAGCCGTTAAACTTAACACTAGGCGTGGTTTAATTGGGCTTAGGATGAGCCAATGATAAAAGAAATGACACTATGAGTATGATGGCGGTTGCAATTGGTGCTACCAGCCTTTCATTGCTGTTGGTTTTTGTCTGGATGTTTTCGCTGTCATTAAGGAAGCAGCGTCTAGAACAGGAAAGGAAAGCAAAAGAGGCGGCGTATCGCAGGGCGATTGAAAAAGCGCGAGAACAGGAACGACAAGAACGCCTTTTTAAGGCGGAGAGTGGACACATTCCAACCATTTTGTTTTTAGCCAAGGAAGCAGAACGCACCAACTTAAAAGAGGCGTTCTATTGGTACAACAAAGGCGCACGTTTGGATAACATCAATTGCATGTATGGCATTGTACGCATCAGTGAACGCATGCGCGAAGATATGGTGATCAAGGAGCAAGCTAACTTCTGGCGATTGGTGATTGCTGGCGCGGAGGGCAACCTTGGAGCCAAGTTTGAGGCGGGGAAAGCGTTAGTTAATGGCCGCGGGGTGGAAAAAAACATTCCCAAAGGCTATGGCTTAGTTGAAGAGGCGGCGACGGAAGGCAGCTTAGATGCCATGCTGTTTATGGGCGATTGGAGCCAGTCTTATCAAAACCCAGACAAATCAAGTGATAGTGCGTTTGAGTGGTATCGCAAAGCGGCGGATTTGGGCAGCGTCGATGGGCAAATTCAGCTTGGCTTAAGCTACTTAAGTGGTTTGGGTACCAGTAAAGATCACACCAAAGGGACTTACTGGTTGGAGCGCGCGGCAGAAAAAGGCAGTGCGGAAGCGATGTTTCATGCTGGTGAGGCGTGGCGCGATTACGGTAAAACGGGCAATGCGCTGGCCTACGTGTGGCTGTTTCTGGCGTCGCATTTTGGTTATGAAAAAGCAAGGGCGATGCGCGATCAAGTGGCGACCAAAATCGGCGTAGATATTGTGGTCGGATTGCAATCGGTGGCCAAGCCGCTGATGAAGAAACTGGAAGCGGGCAAAGTCGGCAAACATTCGATTATCAAGGCGCTGAACAAGGTCTACAAACGCCCTGCGTACTTCCCACCGTTGGAAAAACCGCTAGACGCAGACACTCAGTTACTTAGCGATGACGCTGCGTTTGAAGAAACCTTGCTGGCGGATACGGTAGAAATTGAACAAGAGCCCGTTTCGCCAAGCGCCAACTCAGAAAAGCCTTCGCTTGATTTCTCGCAATCCTTTGTTACGCCGAAGAAGTAGCAAGCAGAGTGAACAGACTGCTCAGCAAAACGCCCGCCAAATTGGCGGGCGTTTTTAATCGCCGGTTGGTTTCGTTTGCGGCAACAGACGTTGGCTAGTTAGGCAATTACCGCAGTGACAAGGCCAATTAAGCCACCAAACACGCCGCCCCAAACCACCAGCCAGCCTAAATGTTGTTTGATCATCTTTTGCACCATCTCTTTGACCATTTTCGGCGTCAGCTCGTTGAGACGCTGATCGATGATGTTTTCAATATTGGCTTGGATCTCTTCCATCATGGCAGGCGCTTCCAACTCTTCTTTTAACGCCTGCTTAATGCTATCGCTCTGGCTAAGCTCAACCATGGCCGCTTGCATTTTTTCTACGAAGGGTTGTTTGAGTGGCACCAAGGCTTCTGTTCCACCAAACATCGCCAGCATGCCGCCAAACTGCGATTGGGCGATCACATCGACCAAAGAATCAAACGTTGGATTGAAATCCACTTTGGCAATAATCGGCTCAAGATTGAGGCTCTTGCCACCCGCCATCTCTTTGTTGAGGAACTTGTCGATGTTTTCGCGGGTGAAAAATTGTTCCATCATCAGGGTTTTGATCGCCGCTTTGAACTCTTCAAAACGCGCTGGAATGACCCCTGAACCATAAAGCCCCGGCACTTTTTCAAACAGCATATGAATCGCTAGCCAGTTAGTGATCGCCCCTGAAAAAGCAAACAGGCCAGCATAAAGAAGGTAATCGTTACTTAGCGCGTAACCCGCAGCTAAAGCGCCAAGCGACAGCAAATTAGTGATTAAGCTTTTGTTCATTAGTACAAAATCTGATTTGAGTTGAGTCATCGGTGCGGCGATTTTAATCACATTTTGTGATCTAAGCCACCCTCGCATGGAGGTTTAATCGCACGTTTTTCGCTAAAAAAAGCCCCGAATGAACGGGGCTTAGGTCAACAAACGGACATTTTTCACGACTGGATTTAGGCGATATTGCTGCTTTCTTCAGGGCAATCGTCGGCGAGGAACCCGCCAGTTTGATGGGCCCAAAGCTGCGCGTAGATGCCTTTGTTATCCAACAGTTCTTGATGCGTTCCTTGCTCGACGATGTTGCCTTTATCGAGCACGATCAGCCGATCCATCTGCGCGATAGTCGAGAGGCGGTGGGCAATCGCGATCACCGTTTTGCCTTGCATCAGCTCGTTCAAGCTTTCTTGGATAGCCGCTTCCACCTCGGAATCGAGCGCAGAAGTCGCTTCATCGAGTACCAGCAGCGGTGCGTCTTTGAGCAATACGCGAGATATGGCAACGCGTTGGCGCTGACCGCCAGAGAGTTTCACACCGCGTTCGCCCACTTGTGCATCGTAGCCGACATTGCCAAACGGATCGGTCAGCGTTTCGATAAATTCATGGGCATGCGCTTGCTTGGTGGCGCGCAGCAGCTCTTCTTCGCTGGCGTCGGGGTTGCCGTAAAGAATGTTGTCGCGGATCGAGCGGTGCAGCAGCGACGTGTCTTGCGTCACCATGCCTATCTGCGCGCGCAGCGAATCTTGCGTGACCTCGGAGATGGTTTGCCCATCGATCTTGATCTTGCCGCTTTCCACGTCATGAAAGCGCAGCAACAGGTTAACCAATGTCGATTTGCCAGCGCCAGAGCGGCCCACCAAGCCGATTTTCTCTCCTGGCTTGATGCTCAGATTGAGATGGTTGATCACCCCTTTGTTCTCGCCGTAGTGAAAGCTGACATCTTCAAATTCAATGCCGCCTTGCGTTACCGTGAGCTCAGTGGCTTGCGGTTTATCTTGGATGGCAATCGGCTTTGCCAGCGTTTTCATTCCGTCAACCACGGTGCCCATGTTTTCAAACAGCGCGCCGACTTCCCACATGATCCACATCGACATGCCGTTGATACGCAGTGCCAAACTGACGGCAATCGCAATCGCGCCGACACTGATTGCGCCGCCCAGCCACAAATAGATAGAGAGCGACGCAATGGAAAACACCAGCACATAGTTGGTGACTTGCACGGCGATGTTAAAGCCCGTGACCAGGCGCATTTGTCGATAGACAGTGCCTAGAAACTCGCGCATACCGTTTTCGGCGTACTGCGTTTCCCGCTTGCTGTGCGAGAACAGCTTCACGGTTTGAATGTTGGTGTAGCTATCGACAATACGCCCGGTCATGGTGGAGCGCGCATCCGCTTGTTCAGAGGCGACACTTTTCAGTTTTGGCACAAAGTAGAGCTGAATAGCAATGTAAATCAGCAGCCAAAACAGCATCGGTACCATGAGTCGCCAGTCCGCCGCCGCCAGCATCACGATGATGCTGGTGAAGTAAACCGAAACATAGACGAACACATCCATGGTTTTCATCACCGATTCACGCACTGCCAGCGATGTTTGCATCACTTTGGTAGCGACGCGGCCGGCAAAATCATCCTGATAAAAGTTCAGGCTCTGATTGAGCAGATAACGGTGCGCTAACCAGCGAATGGACATCGGGTAGTTGCCGAGTAGGGTTTGATGCACCACCAGCGAATAAACTACGACGAGCGTGGGCATCACCACCAACAGCACCAAGCCGTAGTAAATCAGCTCGCTTTGGTTTTGCTCGATAAAGGTACGAGGGTCGCTATTGCTCAGCCAATCCACCAGTTGGCCCATCGCGCCAAACAGGGAGACTTCGACCATGGCGACAATGGTTGACAACAGTGACATCAAAATCAGCGGTTTCTCAAAGCCACGGGTGTAGTAGCGGCAAAATGCCAGTAATCCCTCTGGAGGCTGCTCCGGCTGTCCGGCCGGAAACGGATTGGTAAAGCTTTCAAATCGTTTAAACATAAGGCGTCCTAAAGTAATGCACCCACACGGACGGAAAGTGCGGGTAAAACGAGACAGAGTGGTTTGGAAGGGCAAAAAGTAGTCTAACGGATTGATGAGGCAAATGTAACTAGTTGGTTATGGCTTTAAGACAATGGTTCGGCACAGGCGACACTCTGGAGACGGAATAGTGTGTTTATCGGCGATGTGTCGATAAATATTTCTGTTATATCCCACTTCTAGAGTAACTCTTGCTAAAGAAGGCGTGTGCTATGCTTAAAATCAGTAAAAGCATGGTTAACATTAATTTTACAATCTGCCTAATCTAGTGATAAGGAATGGACCGATGTTGTTACCGAATGAGACAAATTTATCGAAACAGAGCGTGCGACAAAACGCCAACTGCGTGGTGATGGTGCCGCCGAAAGAGTTTCGTTTTAATGAAGAGACCGCTCGCGACAACGAATTTCAGAACCAAATCTCCCTCGGCCAAGAGGCGGTGCGACAAAAAACCATGGCGGAGTTTAAAGCGATGGTGAGTAAATTGCGTCAGGAAGGGGTGCAAGTGGTGGAGTTTGATTACCCCGAGTCATCCGTCGCAACGCCGGACGCCGTTTTCCCGAATAACTGGTTTAGTACTACCGAAGAGGGCGCTTTTTTCACTTTTCCGATGGCGTGTGAAAACAGACGGGAAGAGGTTCGCCCGCAAGCGTTGATTGACGCGCTTATCGCCGCAGGGCGAGAAGTGACCCACCAAGATTCACTGACCCAATACACCCACGATCAGGCATTTTTGGAAAGCACGGGCGTGATGGTGATCGATCATTGCAACAAAACCATCTACGCTGCCTTGTCACAGCGTTGTGATCGCTTGGTGCTTGAAGAGTATGCCAAACGTATCGGCTACTCGCGCGTGATCTCATTTCAAACCCGCTTACCGTCGGGCAAGCCGATTTATCACACCAATGTGATGATGGCGATTGGCGAGAAATTTTGTGTGATTTGTGATGAGGTGATCCCTGAATTTGAACGCCGCTTCGTGCTCAAAGCGTTGGCGAAAGATAAGCAAGTGATCTCGATTTCGCTTGAGCAGATGAACCGTTTTTGCGGCAACATTTTACAGTTGGAAACGGTCAACGGCAGCAAGGTGATCGCCATGTCGCAATCCGCTTATGATGCGTTTTCAGAAGCGCAGCGCAACCAACTGGCCACGCACGGAAAACTGCTTCCCTTCGATGTGAAGACCATCGAAGAGATTGGCGGCGGTTCGGTGCGCTGTATGCTTGGTGAAGTATTTTTGCCAACGCGCAAAAGCGTGCTGTAACGGACCGCTTTATTCTTCGTTCAAACACGTTCGCCTTAAAATGAAAAAGACCAACCCAGAGTTGGTCTTTTTCATTTAAAAGTGGCGAGAATTTTGAGATCAATCGAGTAAAGCCGCAATCGGTGTGCGGTATTGCTTAAACTAACAGGGGGTTAAAAGGGGCGAGTAAATCCTTAGCCAGCGGTATTCGCCCGTGGTAAAGTTCGCCTTTATACCCTTTCTGTTTTCGTCTAGGTACGTTGCTATGCCATTTTCCTCTCTTTCTTTAAGCCCTGAACTGATTCAGGCTTTGCCGAAAAACATCGTGAAACCGAGCGACATTCAAACGCTGGTGATCCCAGAGATGTTGGCTGGCAAAGACGTGCTGGCGCTGGCGAATACGGGCAGTGGTAAAACGTTCGCTTATGGTTTGCCTTTGCTGGAAAAGCTCAAAGCTGATACTCAGCAGCAGGCTCTAGTGTTAGTGCCTACGCGCGAGTTGGCGCAGCAAGTCACAGAAGCACTTAGCCCAATTGGTCGAGCGCTCGGTTTGCACACCGTGTGTCTGTCCGGCGGAGTCGATAAAGAGTTGCAACTGCAAGCGCTGGCACAAAGGCCGAATCTATTGCTGGCGACCACAGGGCGTTTGCAGGATCTGATCAAAAGCGGGTTAGAGCTGAGCGAAGTTGGCTACTTAGTGCTGGACGAAGCGGATCGGCTGCTCGATATGGGCTTTTGGCCCGAGGTGCAGAAGATTGCCGAGCAAACCGCCCATGCACGGCAAACCGCGATGTTCTCGGCAACGTTTTCGGATGAGCTAAAG
Source organism: Vibrio sp. S234-5 (assembly GCF_000960595.1). Classification (NCBI taxonomy): domain Bacteria; kingdom Pseudomonadati; phylum Pseudomonadota; class Gammaproteobacteria; order Vibrionales; family Vibrionaceae; genus Vibrio; species Vibrio sp. S234-5. The sequence goes on along the minus strand of NZ_JZAM01000266.1, from coordinate 60,767 downwards.
CACAAAGTCGCGCAGCTGATGCCAGACCCTGTTCAACTGGCGGCTCACGCGCAAAACAGTACTAATCAAGATGTGGCGGAAACGCTCTATCTCGTCAATAAAGGCAGTAAAACCAAAGCCTTTATTGAGCTTGTACAGCAAAAGCAATGGCCACAGGTGTTGGTGTTTATTGGTGCGAAAGAGAATGCCGATGGCTTATGTAAAAAGCTCAATAAAGCGGGCGTCGCTGCCAGTGTCCTGCATGGGGATAAAAGCCAAAGCGAGCGAGAGGCGGCGCTTGCGCAGTTCAAAAGTGGCCAAAGCCAAGTGCTGATTGCGACGGACGTTTTAGCGCGCGGTGTGCACATTGAACAGTTACCAGTGGTGATCAACTTTGACCTGCCTATGCACGCCGAAACCTATGTACACCGAGTCGGTCGCACTGCGCGAGCCGGACAACAAGGTCTTGCTCTTTCGCTGGTGTGCCACGGTGAAATGGAAACGCTCAATGCCATTCGCCACCTCACGCAACGTGAATTGCCGGTGCAAAACTTAGAAGGTTTCACGGTTACGGATCAGCCCTCAACGGGCGAGAGTAAGCGCGCTCCGCGCGACAAAAAAGCCAATCGCCGCACGCAAAATAAAAACAGCATCAAACAGTTCCAAAGTAAACCGACCCAGCCGAACCCGCGCGTAAGATAATCACCTTGGCGAACGCTTAAATCCATCGCGCAGTCGCAACTCTAGAAATAGAGTTTATCCTGCCAGTTGTACTCACAAGAGCGTTATTGGTTGGTATGGGTGCTGTGACATTTAACCCTTGCCGATGAACAGCAGCGGTAAGTTGGACCGCCGAGCGATAAGCGAACAGTGAACAACCAAGGAGTAGTGCTTTGCCAAGCCACGATGCATGCATTATTTGTGCTATTAATAGTAATAGCGATAACTTACAACACTATCGGGTTGCCGAGCAAAATGGGTTGAAAGCCGTGCTCGATATCTTCCCGATAGCCGAAGGTCATGTGCTGATTCTGAGCCGCAGTCACGTCTCTCATCTTGAGCAACTCTCTGCTGAAGAACATGCAGAGCTGTTTCAATTTACGCCTTCAAACAAGGCCGATTCTGCTTGCTATGCGTTCTGTCATTCGTGAATTGCTAACGTTCGATTTTCTGAAAACGATCTCGTTCAGAAGCTGTTGGTGGGGGAGAGTAAGGTGTAATTGCCCAAAAGTTTGTCAGAACAATTTGTTAGAACAATAAAAAAAGGCTGATTGATAACTCAGCCTCTTAAAACCCATAGTGTGAGCTTGTTCTTTCTAGTTTGTACAACGATGTTTATATTCAAAGCAAACACCAATCATTGGCTTGGTTTTCATAATTTGATTTTTCTTTTTTAAGTTTGAACCAAATTTTCTTTCTGCCATTATTCTTCAAAAAACATCTCCAAAACCACACCTCTTTGACCGCTTGATATTCTTTTAAGCAGGTTGTTTACTGAACTTTTATTAAGTAAATCTTTCTTGATTTTAAATTTTTTATTATAAGAATTATTCATGGAATCGATATTTTTATTAGACATACTATGCCCCTTATTTATTAAATAGTTAAGGTGCACTGAACATGTGTTATTTTATGATAGAGAATGAAGGGCGATTGCAGAGAAACTTGTTAAGGATGACGCTGGAAAAACTGGCTTTATACTTTTTATCTGAAACAACTCTAGGTCAGAGCTACTACTTCCTTATCACTTTATTAGGCATGATAAGGAAGCCAAAGTTTGTAAGACTACTAAATTGTCGTTACATTTTCTGCCTGAAGACCTTTAGGTCCTTTACCCACGGTAAAAGAAACCTTGTCACCTTCAACAAGTTTTTTAAACCCATCACCAACGATGTTTCGGAAGTGAACAAACAGATCATCACCATTATTCTGAGAAATGAAACCGAAACCTTTAGTTTCATTAAACCACTTTACTGTACCAATTACTTGATTAGACATATTATGCCCCTTATAAAAAATTAAAATTAAGGTGCACTGAACATAAGCATTATTTTTTTGATAGAGAATTAAGGGAGATACAGAGAAAAACTTGCTAAGGATAACGCTGGAAAACTTACTTTATTTTTTTATCTTGAAACAACTCTTTGTCAGAGCAAAATCGACTATACAGGTTTAAAAAATTAAAGATAGCTTTATTTTTATTTTATTTATCCTAAGGATGAAAATCGCAAAACCTGTGTACGCGATGTGATTCGACTTAGTCACATGATAATCAAACAAAAACTGAGGAGATAGATTCATTTAAGGTGGTTATTTATACCTAGCAAGCTTCTGTCCCAAAAGACGCTAAAGCCACGCCCACTATCGGTGTGTAGGTGTGGCTTTTCTCTCTGTGCCTTTGCAACTGGTCGGCGAAAGCGGCCCGATAGTTCTCTTGGACAGAATGTCGGCGAGCCTCGTTTTGAAAAATCCAACTTCACACGCTTCTTTGCCTCGATGGCGGAAACGACCGATCTGATTTATCTCTATTTATCTCTCTGAAAGTAAAAGCCACTACCATCACGAAGATTAGACAAAGCGCGCTGAGAAAATTTGCTCAGCTTTCACTCTCATCGCGGTAACAGCAAAGCCGCACCGTTATCCCTATCAGAATCTCTTAGTGAAGGTGAATCGCGCCCTTTCTATTTCTCTTAACGTCTTTCAACTGCAACACTAAACATCACAAATCGTGATGCTCGTTGCACCACCTGCGCTAATTGGGGCTATGTTTAATCTATCTACTCAATCATCAACGAGGATATGTTCATGGGCTTATCTATCGTACAGCGGATTATCGCTGGATTCGTGTTGATGCTCCTGTTGTTGATCTTATTGGGCGTCATCAGTACGTTTAAAATTCAAGGCATTAATGATGGTTTGTCTCAAGTTACCGATAAGGCGACGCCTTTAGTGGTATCGGTGGCTGGGCTTAAAGAAGCGTTACAAGAGAGTAACCGTTGGGTGCTTGAGTTTCGCACCAGCGAAGATGCGAACGAATTACCGCAACTTTCGAGTCGCTTTCAAGACCAGCAAGCTCGTTTCCGGCAACTGAGCCAAGAAATGAACAAACTTGCCTCAGAGGAAAGCCAAACCCAGTTTCAACAGGTGCTCAAAGCGACCGATCAATTCTACGCGCAAGCGGACCAAGTGTTGACGAAACATGGTGAATGGGTCAATACCTTGTTGCAGCGCCGAGAGCTGGAAATCGCCTTTATTCGTTTAGAAGACACCTATCAATGGGCGGCGGATTTGCTGTTACAACAGAGTGCTAGCCAACGCTCAATGCGCAATAAAGCGGAGCTGATTACCTCGGGGATTGCTCGCGATTTGAAAAACATCCGTCGCGCCGATGCCAAAACCGACCTCAATGAGCTGGAAAAAGTGCTAAGTAAAGATATCGAAATGGCGCGAAAACGGCTCGAACGGGTGCTGGTGGCGGACGATGTCAAGGCGCGCTACGTGGCGAATCTGAATCGCTTGCAAGAGTTGGCGCTTGGACAGCAAGGTTTGCTGGCAACCATGCGCAGAGCGCAGCAGCTTGAAAACGATCTCGTGAGCCAAAACCAACAGGTTGATGCGAGCTTAGCCAATAGCCTTTCAAAGCTAGATGAAATGGCGCAATCGGCGGGCAGAATCGCAGAGCAAAGCCGCGTGCTCGCGGATGCGGCGGTAAGCAGTGCCAATTTCTGGATCATGGCGGTGTCTGCCATTTCTGCGGCGGTGGCACTGGTTATTGGCTACACCACCGCGCTCAGCATTCAAAGACCATTGCAGAAAATCAACAGCGAGTTGGCCTACATGGCCAAAGGCGATATGACGCGCCGAATCAATTATCAGACCCGCTGTGAGTTTGGCGAGCTGTCCCGTTCTATCGACATTTTGGCCGACAAAACCGGTGAATTGCTGTCGCAAATTAACGCCGGATCGCGCCACTTGGTGGAAGAAGCGAGCCGTTCGGCTGAAATAAGTGAACGGGCGATGGCGCGCGTGCAAGAACAAAAGAGCCAGACCGATCAGGTCGCGGCCGCCATTACTGAGCTTGAAGTGAGTGCTACCGAGGTTGCACGTTCGACCGATGGCGCGAAAGATGAGGTGGATCGTGCCGATGCCGAAGCGAAGAATGGCCGCCAGAAAGTCGCGACCACACGGCGCATTACCGAGCAACTTGCAACCGATATGGAGTCTGCGGTCGGCATTACCCACAAACTGGGCGAGTTTAGTAACAACATTGGCAGTATCTTGGATGTGATTCGCGGTATCGCCGAGCAAACCAATTTATTGGCATTGAACGCCGCGATTGAGGCCGCTCGCGCGGGCGATGCCGGACGCGGTTTTGCGGTGGTGGCTGATGAAGTGCGTGCGCTGGCAACTCGCACGCAAACCTCAACCGAAGAGATCCAAAATATGATCGAGAATTTGCAGCAATCCAGCAAAGAAGTGGTGGAAGTGATGGGCCGCAGCCAAGAGCAAACGCGGACCTGCGTGGAGCAAACGCGAGAAATGGACAGCGCATTGCAGTCAATTGCGGATCGCATGAGTGCGATTAAAGAGATGGCCGACCAAGTAGCGCACGCGGCGCAAGAGCAGATTTTGGTTAGCCAGAGCGTCGCCCACCACGTGACGGGCATCTCGGAAGTGGCGCATGAAACCGAACGGGAAGCGAGAGAATCGGCTACCAGCAGTGAAGTGTTGGCCGATCTAGCGGCGAAACAGCAACAACTCATTGCACATTTCAAGGTTTAGGAGGGCTTATGACCAACAAGTGGATTGGAGCGTTGAGTCTCCTGTTTTGTAGCCAACTGATGGCCAGTGAACTGGTGATCGAAAGCTGGCGTGGTGATGATAAAGCGTTGTGGGAGCAAAAAATCATCCCAGCCTTTGAAGCTGTTCATCCTGGAATCAAGGTGAAGTTTCATCCGGTGCAGAACGTCAACTACATGCCGACCTTGTGGCAAAACCTCAAGGCAGGTAAAGCGGGGGACTTAATCACCTGTCGTCCGTTTGATGACTCATTAGCGCTGTTTAAAGCGGGGCATCTTGCCGAGTTGACCGAAATGGCGGGGATGGAAAACTTCCCCAGTTTTGCGCAAGCACCATGGCAAACCGACTCGGGGGCGCAGACCTTCTGCGTGCCGATGGCATCGGTGATTCATGGTTTCTTTTACAACAAAACCATCTTTAACCAGCTGGGTTTGAGTGTGCCACAAACACGCGATCAGTTCTTTGCTGTGCTGGATAAAGTGAAAGCCGATGGCCGTTATGTGCCGTTATCCATGAGCGGTTCGGAAAGCTGGGTTTCCTCTGAGCTCGGCTTTCAAAATATCGGCCCCAACTACTGGAAGGGAGAAGATGGCCGCTTGGCGCTGATTAATGGTCAGGAACGTTTGGACGATCCGCAATACGTTGAAGTATTTGAAGAGCTTGCCCGTTGGCGCAAATATCTTGGTTCGGGGGGCGAAAGTCGCGATTATGGCACCAGTAACGAGCTGTTCACCTCAGGAAAAGCGGCGTTTTATGTCGTGGGATCGTGGGAAATTGCCCCTTTCACTGGCAAGGTGGATTTTGGCGTAATGCGTCCACCGGTGGCAAAAGCGGGCGAAGGCTGCTTTTTTACTGACCATACCGACATCGGCATGGGGATGAATCCGGCGAGCAAAAATCCGCAAGCGGCGAAAGCGTTCTTGCAATGGCTGACCACGCCTCAGTTTGCTGAGCTTTATACCAACTCGCTTCCCGGTTTCTTCTCGCTTTCAAACCATTTCTTTGACGTGACCAACCCCGCTGCAAGGGAGATGATGGAGTGGCGCGATCAGTGTGACTCCACGATTCGGGTGGCGACGCAAATTCTCTCGCGCGGCAAGCCCAAATTGGGCGATGAACTGGCCGAGGTAAGCCAAGCGGTGTTACTCGGCAAAATGGCACCGAAAGCGGCGGCCGAACGTTTGGAAATGGGGCTGCAAGCGTGGTACGCGCCACATCAAAACATGCCAGAGAAAGAGACAAGTTGTCAGTGTGTCGAGGCAGCAACCATGCCAATATCGAATAGCAATGAGGTGATGTTATCAGCCACCGTCACGGAAGGCTTTGCCGCAGAAGAGAGTGAGCAGATATCAGAATAACGGTGAAGATAGGCTCGGGTTGTTTTGCACTTGCGAAGCGAGATGCTCAGGCGTATCAAAAATTAAAGCGGCCTTCTTGAGCCGCTTTATGTTTCCTGAAGGTAAACAATTTAGGGGACAGCAAATTACTGTGGCTGCTGCATTTTCGCTTTCGCTTCTTCCACTTTAGAAAAATCGAGGCCGAGCTCTTCCACCGCTTCTTTGATCAGAGCCGGGTTTTGCATCACTTGCGCCATCAGCGCTTGCAACTGCTCTTGAGGCAAACCGAGCTGGGAGATGGTCATCATCGCGGCGAGCGGGTTTTGTGTTAGTGCTTGGAAAAGCTCGTTAATCTGCTCATCGCCAATATTATTTTCTTTCAACATCGCCAGAATTGGGTTCATCACATTTCCTTTTAATCGATACACGAAATAGACAGGCAGTTTAGCACTTGGTTAAACAGGGGTGAACTGGCAAAGGCGCGTTTTATTGCTGCTACCATTTATTACTGCTACCAGCCATAGCTCGGGGGAAATCGTAGAAAAAGAAAAGCCGACGCAAGCATCGACTTTTCAGGTTGTCAGCGAAACTGATGAAGTTACACGTAGTAAGCTTCAACCGTGCCTTTCAGTTGAATCAGCATTGGGTTACCGTAGCGATCTTTTGCTTTTGGCGATGGAATTTTAACCCAACCTTCGCTGATGCAGTACTCTTCAACATCAGTACGCTCTTTGCCGTTAAAACGGATACCGATCTGGTGTTCGAAACACTCTTTAATGAAGAAAGGGCTGCGTGGATTACCCGCTAGGCGATCCGGTAGGGCTGGTTTTGCCGTAGTGTCGTTCATGTTTTTTGACCTAAAGTCGCTAAAAAAGTGCGCCATTGTAGACAGAGCCAGCGCGCTGTTCAAGTGAAGTCGTTCGCGTTGGTACAAGCTGAAAGCGCTGGGCAACCGTGGTTTGTTTGATTTTGCTTAACCTCAATTTACCAACTTTTGACAGTCATTGACGAGCTGAGCAGGTAAGCTCAGTCTCTGGCAAACAATGAATATCTGAGATTATGTTAAGAAAATACGTTGCGTTACTCTGTTTACTCTCCGCGTCAAGCGTTCAGGCAGCCGATAATTGTCAGGTGACCATTGAGCGGTTTCATGATGTTGCTCAAGGCTATCAAGTTGAAGATAACGTGGATGGTGAGCGCTCAAGCGTTGCACCCAATCCACCGCTTCGCTGCGCAGAAATTACGATTACGTCGACTTTTCGCAAAGAAAAAATCGCCATTTGGTTGCGCGAGCACATTGAAGCGACCTTGATTGATGGACGCGAAGTGACGGCTACCCAGCTCAACTTTAAAAAAGATGACGTTAAGGCGGGCTACATTACCTTTCGCCCGCAACAGGCGGTTTGGGCGTATGTCTGTTTTGGTCAAGATGCTACACCAATCGCCAGTATTGAGTGCGAATTGGACTGATGGTGGACGACCATTAGGCTCTCAACGAGGTAAGCTTAGGTCACACTTTCATTTTTTCGTTAATCACTTCCACGGACTGATTCATTTCGCGGACAAGGGAAGATTGCTGCTCGGAGGCAATGGCAATCTGAGTACTCATCTCATTGACACGACTGACTTGGATGAGAATCTCGGCGAAGCTTTCTCGTGTTTGGGTTACGCCATTAAACGCTTCTGTGATTAGAACGTGAGCACATTTTTCACCGAGGTGATATTGACGCAAAACGCTGTGGCATTATGCAATTTAGAGGGGCGCCTTATATCAAAGCCAATGTGATCCGCGATCTGTTTGCTTTATCTTGTATTGAATTACTCGCCTGGGACTGTGGTTGGGGGGATCGTTGCGCAGCCGATGCAGCCTGTGAGTGATCAAGAGGAGTGGCTGCTTTTAGATGAGCTTGCCCAGGTCAGCGCGTTATCCGATGGTGTCAAAGCGTGCCACTATACACAGTGTCATAATGCGCTTCGCTTGCCCAACAAAGAATGGCAGTGGAGCCAAGCGCCGACCATAGCGCAACTGCTGAGCGTGCGGCAGAAGAGCGGTACTAAGTTCTTATATTGTGTACAAATGCCAGGCTAGAACGTTTTTGATATCAGTTGCTTGAGTAGACCTAGGCGTTGACATCTGGTATTTTCGCTCAGCTGCTCTGTGCTTCACAAAATGTTACAATTGGGTGTCATTTTTGTGTTGACCTTCGCAGGGCGGAAGTTTGCTTAAAGCGGCGTAGGCTGTGGACTGGCAAGCATTCGGGCTCTAATGAATGTGCATTGGAGAGTGACTGTTGAATGAGTTGTAAACAGGCCTTATGCAAAACAGCAAGGAAAGCTTCAATGTCGCCGTGTCTGAGCAAGAAATCCGCAAAATGGATACGCTGCTACAAAATATCGACACGGATATGGCGGTCTCTATGTCTTACGTACGCCGCGCTCAAGGTATCTCCTTCAAGCAGCTCGAGCAACGTTTCTCGGGCATCAATGGTTCGACGCTCAAGCGTTACATGCAGCAAAGTTATCCGTCGATGCGCCCCATCCATGTGGTGGCCGCGCTAACTTGGGTCATGATGGTGCCGATGACCAGCTTTTACTATGGCCTGAAAATGAAAGAGCAGTTTCGTGGCATGGATGACAAAGCCATTGAGGCGCTGCTCTGTATTGGCCGACTGCCCAGCGATCAGTTCAAGCTGTATTTGGAGTTAGTGGCGAACTTAATGAATGAAGACGATCGCGTGGCGTTTCTTCGTTTCAAAAGTGAGCTTGAATCGCAAACGGGTTTGCTGAGTAACTACAACGAGCTGCTTCCCCCTCCCGTGCTGGATATCCACGACTTTGCAATTGACTACTATCGCTCTGTGGCGATTACCGTAAAACGGTTTCGTCTGCAGCACAACATTCCACTCGAAACCATTGCGCGTGTACTGGGCATTTCAGAATATCAGTACCAAATTTTGGAAGATGTGAACAAGGTACGCGATTTCCCAGTGGCGATTGGTTTTCGTGTCAAGTTGGGTTTCCATCTCAGTTCGCACGTTAACTTTACCAGCGAGATGCGCCAATTCCCTGAGTTCCATCAGTTGCGTCAGGTGCAGCATGTGCGCGATGCGTTGATTGTGGAAGCTTTGACCAAGGTTGAAAAGTCACGAAAAAATAGCGCTATCGATATACTGATGAGTTTATCAAAGATATACACATAAAATGTGATATTGATAAGGTGAGTGAAAATAATCAACCCAAATTGCACAGCGACTTGAGTTGATTATAAATGCATGAAAAATGAAAATACCCTAAGTTTTTACGTTAGGCTGGCGAATGTTTTCTGCAGCGCAACCGATGAAGCGGCTTGGGCGATTAATATATCCGCCACTTTGTCTGGATGTTGTAAATGGACTAAATGGTCCGCATTTTTGATCACAATAAAGTGACTTCGATTGAGTTTGGCTGAAAATTCTTGCGCCACTTCTTTGGTGACATAAGGGTCAAATTCACCGACACAAATGGTGCAGGGGATATTGATATTTTCAATATTTGCTGGCGTATGAACTAATAGACGAACCGAATTCTCAAAGAATACATCAATACGTTCTTGCTCCATTTTGCTGACTTCTCGCTCTGTTGCACGAATGATGGCGCTGTTTCTAGGAATCTCTGGATGCGTGATCGTCAAGGAATGGGTAAAACTTTTGGCGAATGCCAGTGGGCTTTCCATGGCGGCCGCAATCATTTTCTTGGTGGCGAAACGGCCAGAAGAGGGAATACCGGGAACGCCACCACAAATAGAGAGGCTGAGCACGTTTGGCCAAAGGTCGCACAGCTCCACGGCAACCGCCGTGGCGTAAGAGAATCCCATCACGTGGGCCTTGTTTATGCCTAAATAGTGAATGAGATCTTTGAGCATTTGTGCTTGATCGCGAATACTGATGGTTGAGTCCAACGGCGTGGTGCGACCTGTGCCGGGCACTTCAATGGTAATGCAATTCAGTTGCGTGGCGAAGCGGGTCGAAAAGGCATGCACGCTTTCGATATCTTGCAGAGCGCCAAGTAAAAAGATCGCAAATTGGTCGGAATGTTTGCTCGGATAAGCGCGGTAGCGGTATTGGCGGCCGTTTAATACGATTTTTTGGATTTCCATGTTGTTCTCCTTTGGGTTAAAGAAGAACACAATATAAATGATTGAAAAATATATAAGAATTAACGTTAAAGTTAGGGTTAGGTGCATTAATGAAAAATGAAGATCTGGAGCAATACCTTTCTCAGGCAGATCAGTCAGTTAAAGATTTTATGGCTGAAGTGCTAGAAACATTGGGAAAAAAAATTAGTGAAGAAGAAGAGCCGTTGATCAGTTTGCAATATTTCGGTGCCAAACTGGAAATAAAATTGCTCTCCTTTGATGGTGTTTATGATTGATTTATTAATAATAAATATCCTTAGTGGGATTTGAATAATAAAAATGCCAGCAATTGCTGGCATTTTTGTTATTTGTTGTCATTGGGTGGGCGTTTGTGTTTAGGCACATAATTTAAGATTGAAATCGGCACCGGCTTTTTCGGCGTAAAACCGTCTATTTCGCGGCGCTCAAGGAGATGGCCTAAGCGGCTTTCAATCATGCATAGATTCTTGAAGTTATCTTTAGAAACGAAGGAGATCGCTTCACCTTGTGCGTTGGCGCGCCCGGTTCGTCCAATGCGATGCACGTATTCGTCGGCCGGGAACGGCAGATCGTAGTTGACCACTCGCGGTAGCGCTTCAATGTCAATCCCGCGTGCCGCGACACCGGTTGCCACCAAGTATTTGATTTTACCTGCTTTGAAATCTTCAAGCAGTTGAGCGCGACTTGCTTGGCTGCGGCCACTGTGGAACGCTTCTGCGTGAATGCCGCGTTTTTCTAGCTGAGAAACCAACTTGGCCGCCCCATGCTTGGTTTCAATGAAAATCAGTGTTTGATCCCACTGATTTTGCTGGATTAGATGGCTCAAAAGTGCCGATTTTTGATCTTTGTCGACGCTAATAATCCACTGCTCAATGTTGGCTTTGGAGGCCTGCTTCGCCGCGATGCTGATCTCAAACGGGTTGTGGATCACGCTTTTCGCCAGATCGCGCACTTTGTTCGACAAAGTGGCGGAAAACAGCAGATGCTGCATCGCCTCCGGCAAACGATCGAGGATCTTGTTGATGTCGTCGATAAAGCCCATATCCAGCATGCGGTCCGCTTCATCGAGAACTAAAATCTCCACTTCTTCAAAGTAAACCGCGCGTTGGCCGTAGAGATCGAGCAATCGTCCGGGTGTGGCCACCAGAATATCTACGCCATCAATCAGCGCTTGTTTCTGCGCTTTTTCATCCACACCGCCATAGATAGCCAGTGAGCGTAACGCCAATTGTTGACCGTACTGCTGAATTTTGTCATCGACCTGAATGGCGAGCTCACGGGTAGGCACTAAAATCAGCGCGCGGATGCGTTTTTTCTTTTGCGTTTGCGCGCCGTGCAGTTTGTGCAAAATCGGCAATACAAAACTGGCGGTTTTCCCCGTGCCCGTTTGCGCTGCGGCAATGACATCTCGTCCTTGCAAAATCACTGGAATAGCTTGGCTCTGGATATGGGTCGGCTTCTCGTAACCGAGCGCGCTGACCGCTTGTGCCAGTGGCTGGCATAGGCCGAGTTGAGTAAATGACATGCGAATCCTCACTTAATGGGTATCAAAATCGCGTCACTTCTACTGGCGGGACGCAAAGCGCGGCATTCTATCATAGCCTTGGTAAAACTACAGACGGATATCCTGCCATTTTGTTTGAGCAAAATAGCGCAGCAGATGATCGATTAAGCCCCGCACCGCAGGCGAAAGGTGCTTGCGCGAAGGATACAGCGCGTAGATCTCCATCACCTTAGGCTGCCACGAGGGGAGTATCACCTCAAGCTCGCCTTTTTCCACGGCACTTTGCGCCAGATAGGTTGGCTGCATCGCAATCCCCATACCGTGGCGCGCTGCGCTCAGCAGTGTGGTTGCCTCGTTCGCCGTGAGCGCGCAGGAGACCTCCACCGACTGATGATGGTCACCTTGACTAAGATGCCAGATATGGCGCTCGAAGTTCTTGTAGCCAAGACAGCGATGATGAGCCAAATCGGTCGGATGTTGAATCGGGCGACTACTGGCCAAATAGTCGGGTGAGGCGACTAAAATGGAATCGCAGCGGGCGATAGGGCGGCCAATCAGCGACGGATCGGGATTGGCCGCGATGCGGATCGCCAAATCGATCCGCTCGGCAATCAAGTCGCTGGCACGGTCTTGCACATCGATATCAATTTCAACCATCGGATGTTGCGCCATAAACTCTTTCACTGCGGGGATCAACTGCGCAAAGCCAAACGACATACTGGTGGCGATGCGAATGCGTCCGCCGAGCGCGCCATCGTTACTGAGTTCATCCTGCAGCGCCGCCGCTTGCTCGACCCACGCTTGCAATAAAGGCAGGCACTGCTCTCCCGCTGAGGTCAGGGCCACTTTACGGGTCGTGCGGTGCAAAAGACGCACACTTAACCACTCTTCAACCAGATCGACGTGGCGTGTCACCATAGGTCGCGACATATCCAACCGTTCAGCGCTGGCGGTAAAACTTTGCGTCACGGCGACGTCCAGCAGGACGCGTGCAGCAGTCAGTCTATCCATGATTTGCTCTTATTACGAAATAATGATGTTAATTATTGGCTATATATCTGAACAAGTACAGCCCGTAAACTGCGCTCATCCACTTAGCTCACCGCCAAGTGAGTGAAACAAGATTGAGCCAACCAATACGGGAATAGAGAATATGAAAACAGTTATGACTTTAACCGCAACTTTACTGATGTCTGCAGGCGTTATGGCAAAACCGCTCACCTTAGAGGTGTACAACGCCGACGGTAACAGCTTCCACGTTAACTCAACACTGGTTTATGGCGACACCGAAGCCATGGTGGTTGACACGGGTTTCACCAAAGCCGATGCGCTGCGCATTGCGGCTAAGGTGCTGGACTCTGGCAAAACGCTGAAAACCATTTTTATCAGCCAAGCGGACCCGGACTACTACTTTGGTGCCGAGGTGCTTAAGCAGCTCTTCCCACAAGCGGAAGTGGTCGCCACTCCCGCTGTGCGAGCAAAAATTGCCGAAAAACTGCAAGGAAAACTGGCCTTCTGGGGGCCAAAAATGGGCGCGAATGCGCCAGTGAATCCGCTATTGCCAACCGCTTATCAAGGCAAAACATTGAGCTTAGACGGCGAAACGATTGAAATTCGCGACAGCGAAGGAGAGTTGGCGCACCGTCCTTATCTGTGGATCCCGGCGAATCGCGCGATTCTTGGTAACGTTGCGGTGTATGGCAATGTACACCTGTGGATGGCAGACGCGCAGTCGAATCAAGAGCGTCACGCTTGGGCTGAGCAGTTGCAGCAGATGGCAGAGTTGAAACCACAAGTGGTGATCCCGGGTCACATGACGGCCAACACGGCGACCGACAGCAGCGCGATTCGTTTTTCACAAAGCTATTTAACTGCGTTTGACCACGCGAAAAGTAACAGCAAAGACAGTGCTGCGCTTATCCAAACCATGCTGGCGAGCTACCCAGATGCAGGTTTGCCAATGGCGCTGGAGATTGGTGCGAAAGTGCACACAGGAGAGATGAAATGGTAAAAGTTCACTATATTTTTGACCCAATGTGTGGGTGGTGCTTCGGCGCCACCTCATTGATGGCTGAGCTGGCATACCACCCTGAGATTGAACTGCTTCTGCACCCCGGCGGTATGATGCAGCGTGCGCCGATCAGCGTCAATTTTCGTCAGCACATTTTGCAGGCCGATCAGCGTATCACAGCGCAAACGGGGCAACCGTTTGGCGAGGCGTACTTAGAGCGTGTATCGAGTGGCGCGCCGCTGATTCTCGACTCTTACCAAACTGCGCAAGCGATCATCGCTGCTGAGCAAGTGGGGATTGCCGCTTTTGAGATGCTTAAAGCGATTCAAAAAGCGCACTACATTGATGGCAAACTGGTCGCCAGTGAAGAGACGTTGAGCGAGCTTGCGCTGCAGTTAGGCGCAGATCAAGACGCGTGGCAACAGGCGATGCAAGCGGCGAGCAGTAAGGTGGATAGCCAAGTCGCTAACACCCGCCGCCTAATGGAACAGTATGGTCAGGGCGGTTTTCCTTCCTTATTGGTTGAACAGCAAGGCCAAATGCGCAGCGTGCGCCCAAGCGATTTTTACGGGCAAAGTCAGCGTTGGAAATCCTTTTGGCAACAAGTGGTTAATCACTGACAATTCAAGCGCAACAGGTTATCCTCAGGCACTTCATATTGCTTAGAGGGTAACTTCCATGCGTTTTGAATCGGTCCATCAGGACGTGATTTCTTTTGAACGTTTTGTTTGGCGCTGCGTTCGTTATGCTTTGATTGCGCTGTTGGTACTGCTCATCGGCCTTATGCCGGGCATCGGTGGCTTCGTCTGGATCACTGGCCTATCTGTCGAGCAAGCGCTGCTCAACGCTTTGTCCATGGTCAGTGGTTTGGAACTGCCTTATCCGGTGGCTGATTTGCTGGAATCCACGGCCACGCACCTCTTCTTGGCGCTTTACAGCCTGTTCATTGAAGGGGTATTTTTTGCCGCTTTAGCCACCTTATTTGCTCCGGCTATTCATCGCCTGTTTCACCGCCTGCATTGTGAACCCAGAGAGTAACCTTAGGGAGACAAGCTCTCCCGACATTTCCCTCATTGCCATTTAAATGGTGCTCCTCCTATTGGATTAAGCGTTTCTTAAGTTACCCAAGCTAATTTTGCTGACAGATTGAGCAAAAGGGGAACGCTTATGTACAGCAGATACCAGCCATCATCGATTCAGCTTGAAGTGATTGACCAGAAGCATGCGCGCTGGTCTGAGGCGACACACTTGGTTCAAGAGCGTTACCAACAAGCCTTCGATGCTCACTTACATCACTTTATGCCCAGTTTTTTGGCCTTGCTCGACAACGGTGAGATGAAATCGGTGTGCGGCTATCGAGTGGCGAAGGATGAGCCGCTGTTTTTGGAACAGTATCTCGACGAGCCTGCGAACCAGATCCTCTCACGCCGTTTCGCTTGCGACGTCACCCGAGACTCACTGATTGAGTTCGGTCAACTGGCCTCTTTTAGCCGAGGCTTATCGGGATTGCACTTTACCTTGATCGCCGAAAAGCTGGTTGGTCTTGGCTTTGAATGGTGCATCTTTACCGCCACCGATCCGCTGCATGCCTTGATGAAACGCTTTGGTTTAGAGCCGACCATGATCGCCAGTGCCGATGCCAAGCGCATCCCCAACGCGACCCAGATCTATGGCAGTTACTATCAGCACTCGCCACGTATTCTCGCTGGTAATTTGCGCTTGGGTCTGGCCCATTTAAAGCAATTGGCGCTGCAGCAAAAACAGGCATAGGAGGGGAAGATGAACACGATTTTGATCGCGCTTGAACAGCGCGCCCTCACTCGCCCCGAGCAGCTTGCTTTTATTGGTCACAACGCCAAAGGGCAAGCCATCTCGCTGAGCTATTTTGCCCTGTGGCAATCGGTGGTGGAAATCGCTGAACAGTTTATCGCCCTGGATGTGCAGCGCATTGCGCTCAGGGCAGAAAACAGCCTCGATTGGGTGGTGGTGGATCTCGCGGCGATGTTGGCCGATGTGGTAATTGTGCCCGTACCGATGTTTTTTTCCGCTGAGCAGGTGGCGCATCTCCTATCCCAATCTTGCCCAGATTTGCTGATAGGCGAATGGTTTTTTGGCGCTGATCAACGAATAGACGCGCTTGGCCAACTGCAATCGGCGGGTGAGCTAAGTAATCTGCCGATTTTCTCGCTCAGTAGCGCGCATTCGGCCAACTTGCTTAGGAACACACGCAAAATCACCTTTACCTCTGGGTCAACCGGAACGCCGAAAGGGGTTTGTTTAAGTGATGACAACTTGGTGCGGGTCAGTGAAGCGATTGCCGCCGAGCTTGGCAGCGAGTTTCGTCAGCATTTGGTCGTGCTGCCGCTGTCCACCTTGCTGGAAAACATAACCGGTGTTTACGTGCCGATTTTACTCGGTGTCACCTCATTGATTTATGCCGGACGTGAAGTAGGGCTAAACGGCTCAAGTCAATTTTCTCCCCACGCTTTCGCTGCTGCACTTGGTCGCTTACAGCCCTCGAGCTTGGTGCTGACCCCAGCGCTACTGATGGCGCTGATCGCCGTGGTGCAGCAAGCGCCATCACTGGCGAGCTCACTGCAATGGGTGGCGGTCGGCGGCGCACGGGTTGCTCCAGAGCTGATTGACAAAGCTCGCGAGCTCGGCATTCCCGCTTTTGAAGGTTACGGGTTGTCGGAGTGCGGCTCTGTGGTGAGCATGAACACCGCGACGCACAACAAACCGGGCAGTTGCGGCAAAGTGCTCAGCCACTTGCAGGTTAAAATCGCCGACGATGGCGAGCTGTGGGTCAAAGGCAATAGCGCGCTGGGCTATCTTGGTGAGCCGTTTGAGGATGTGTGGCTGGCAACGGGCGACATCGCTACCATCGATGACGAAGGATTTCTCACCATCTCTGGCCGTAAAAAGAATCTCATCATCAGCAGTTTTGGTCGCAATATCTCCCCCGAGTGGATCGAGTCGCAAGCCCAAGTATTTGTCCCTGGAGGTCAGTTTGTGGTCGTCGGCGATGGGCAAGCCTATCTGACGGCGGTGGTGAGCCCCCATTTTGACGACATTGCCCAACGCGTCGAGGCGTTAAATCGCACTATGCCCGACTACGCGCGTATTGCGCAGTTGCTGGTGGTTAAGAGCAGTGCCCAGTGGTGTGACTGGCTGACCGCCAACGGCAGACCAAAACGTGCGTTGATTGAACAACAAACCGCCGCCACCAGAGCGCAGTCAGACGCGGCGCTGATTCGCTGGCCACAAGATGCGCTGCCAGCGTAACGCTTTAAATCAGGCGAATTATTTCAAGGAGATAGACCATGACTTATTTTTTCCAAACACTACAAAATGAAACATGCAGTGCTCAGCAGAGTATGCTGCAAGCGCCGGTGTTTGCGGCCTGTGCCAATGGCGATATCTCGCTTGAGATGTACCAACGTTTTCTGACTCAGGCTTATCATCACGTTAAACACACAGTGCCGCTTCTTATGGCCTGTGGTGCGCGTCTGAGCGACGATTATGAGTGGGTCCGCGATGCCATCGCCGAATACATCGACGAAGAAAAAGGCCATCAAGAGTGGATTTTAAATGATATCCACGCCAGTGGTGGCGACGCCGATGCGGTGCGTGCTAACCGTGCGCAAGGCCGAGTGGGTACGCCGATTGAGCTGATGGTGGCTTATCTCTACCACCAAATTGACCGTCACAATCCACTCGCTCTGTTCGGCATGGTGTGGGTGTTGGAAGGCACTAGTGTGGGTGTCGGTGGCAACATTGCCCGTTTGGTAAAAACACAGCTTAATTTGCCTGCCGAGGCGATGACCTATCTCACCTCACACAGTGAGCTGGATCAGCAGCACATCCGTTTTTTTGCTGCCTTGATGGATAAGATCACCGAGCCAAGCGATCAGCAGGCGATCATTGACTCGGCCAAGATGGTGTTTCACCTCTATGGGCAAATGCTGTGTGAACTCTACCCAAGTCCACTTGGCAAAGTGGCTTAGGAGCGCTGTATGAAAATTGAAGACAGCCATATTCTGCTCACCGGCGCTTCTGGCGGCATTGGGCGTAGCATCGCCAAGCTATTAGCTGAAAAAGGGGCGCGCCTGACCTTAGTTGGGCGTGATGGCGACAAGCTAAACGCGCTGCGTCAGTCGTTGGTCAATGCTGAAAAGCACAAGCTGATCTGTGCCGATTTGAGTAGCGCGCAAGGGATTGCACAGATCCGCCGCGCCGCGCTGCAATGTATCCAGCAAGACGAGCGGATTGACGTGCTCATCAACAATGCGGGCTGCAATCAGTTTCGTCTATTGGCGAAACGCAGTGCCGAATCGATAGAGAGTGAGATTGCGCTAAACCTGCTCACGCCGATCCACTTAACCCAATCGGCGCTAACTTGGCTGAACAAACCGGGGATCATTCTCAATATCGGTTCGACTTTTGGCTCGATAGGTTACCCCGGTTACGCCACCTACTGCGCTGCAAAATCAGGTTTATTACGCTTTAGTGAAGCGATGAACCGAGAGTTGGAAGGCACGGGCATCAAGGTGCTTTACTTGGCCCCGCGTGCCACTAATACCGAGCTCAATAGCGAGGCGGTTAAGCAGCTGAATCAGGCGCTTGGCAACCATTGTGATGAGCCGGAAGTGGTGGCGCAGCACGTGCTGACAACCTTAGAGCGCGAACACAATATGCGTTGGATAGGTTGGCCTGAGCGGCTGTTTGTGCGCATCAACCAGATCTTGCCGTTTTTGGTCTCGGGCGCGATTCGCAAGCAGCAATCGGTAATTCTTTCATTTCTTAATCGTTAACCTTTGTTTCTCAGGGAGAGGATGTCATGAACACTCAAATTTCTCTTTTGGTTTTGGCGGCGGCCTCGCTGACTGCTTCGATTCCCGCACACGCGATCACTCCGCTGGAAAAAATCCAAGCAGACTGGGCTCATTGCCAGTACCAAGTGACCGACAGCGATGAGCAAGAACGCTGTTTTGAAAATGTGATTGCACAAAATACCGTCGAAGTGAACATCGCCCCCAACAACGCGGAGCTAAAAGTCTGGCTTGCGATCAACAAATCGTCATTGGCGGGTGTGCGCGGCGGTTTAGGTGCTCTATCCTTAGTCAAGGAATCTAAGGCCTTGTTTGAAGAGGTGATTAAGCAAGCACCGCAAACACTGAACGGCTCGGCCTACACCAGCCTTGGCACACTCTATTACAAAGTGCCCGGTTGGCCGCTTGGTTTTGGTGATGATGACAAAGCCGAAGAGATGTTGAAGAAAGGGCTTGAAATTAACCCAAACGGCATTGACTCCAACTACTTTTATGCTGATTTTCTCGCCGAACAAGGCAAGAAAGCCGAAGCCAAGCAGTATCTCGCCCGCGCGCAGCAAGCACCCGCCAGAGCGAACCGCCCACTGGCCGATAAAGGGCGGCAAGGGGAAATCGCCCGTTTACTGGAGAAATTAAAATAATCTATGCGCTTATTACTGGTTGAAGACGATACACAATTAGGCGAATCCATGCTCGCGGCGCTCAGTCGGCATGGATACACGGTGGACTGGCTTGAGCGCGGTAGTGGTGTCACTACCGCGCTGAAAACCGAGCAGTTCACCGCCGTGATCCTCGATCTCACTTTGCCAGACATTGATGGCCTAGAAGTGCTGCGACAAATTCGCCGCGCCGGTTACACTTTGCCCGTGATGATCCTGACCGCACGCGATGACATCAGCGATCGAGTCAAAGGGCTTGATGGCGGCGCGGATGAGTACATCGGTAAACCATTCGCATTAGAAGAGTTGTTGGCGCGCCTTCGCCTCATCATTCGCCGCAGCAGTGGCAGTGCTGAAGAGCAGATTCAGGTCGGCGAACTGACGTTATCTCTCTCAAAACAAGAGATTTGTTGTCAGCAAACGCCACTGAAACTGACGCGCAATGAGTATAAGATTTTGGCCACCATGATGACCCAGACCGGGCGTGTATTGAGCAAAGAGCAGTTGCAGCAGGCGCTACACGGCTGGGACGAAGGCAGCAGCGACAATGCCATCGAAGTGCACATTCACAATTTACGCAAAAAGCTACCGGATAACGTAATCAAGAATGTCCGCGGTGTGGGGTATCTAATTGAAAAAGCATAAAGTTTTCTCGATTAAACGCCGTTTAACCCTTTCTGTTGTGCTACTAAGTTGCGCACTTATCCTTTTGTCTCTCTACTTCAGTTTTTCTGCCGCACAAGATGAGGTTGAAGAAGTGTATGACGCGCGTTTGGGTCAAGCAGCGAAACAGCTTTTGATGGCAACTGCGCTGTCGGCGGAACATCTAGCACGAAAAGAGCAGCGTGAACATTTTGATGAGTGGATGGAGAATATTCAGCGCCTTTCTCACGCTCGGGATGATATCGCCACCGCTTTTGGTCACCCCTATGAACAGAATATTCTCTTCCAATTCTATCGTGACGATGAGCTAATATTCAGTTCTGACTCGCAACAAGCTGCGCTGAGCCTTGGTCGTGATCATCAAGGCTTTGGTGATGTACAGACTGAAGGACATTTCTGGCGCATTTTTCAGCTCGCTCAACCGCACAGTCAGCGTGGCTATGAATACGTCTTAGTGGCGGAAAAGCAGCACATACGTGATGAAGCGATCAATGAAATTGCGCTCTCTACGGCGCTGCCACAGTTGGTGCTCATCCCTTGTTTAGTACTGCTGATGATTGTTCTCATCGATCGCAATTTCCGTCCGATTCACGAGCTAAAATCGGCCATCGCGGTGCGCAGCGTGCATAAACTCGATCGCATCTATGTGCGTGAACAAACCGCCGAATTGACCCCTTTGGTGGATACCTTAAATGAACTGCTCGAACAACTTGAGCAAGCGTGGCAGCGGGAAAAACGTTTTACGCGTATGGCGGCGCATGAACTTAAAACACCGCTGACGGTGCTGCGTTTAAATGCGGAGAACGCCCTGCACAGCCAAAACCCAGAAGAGTTAAAACATGACTTGGGCATGATCCTCAAAGGGATTGACCGTACCGACCGTTTGATTCACCAACTGCTTACTTTAGCTAAAGTCGAAAGCCTAGCCGAGCTCACAACTCAGCAAGTTGAGCTGTCGGCTTTGATTCGGCAAGTTATCGCCAATCTCGCGCCATTGGCCATCAAGCAGCAGCAACAGTTGAGCTTTGAGGGGGAAAAATATTGGCTGCAAGGGGACGAGATTCTGCTGGGGGTGCTGTTTAAGAACTTGATCGACAATGCGATTCGCTATTCTGGCACGGGGAGTGAGATTGAAGTGCAACTCACGGTGGATGCCCATGGCGCGCAAGTGACGGTGGCAGACAGTGGGCAAGCGATCAAAGAAGAGGTGCGCGAGAAAATGTTCGACAACTTTTATCGCGCCAACACGGAAAAAGGCGATGGCGCTGGCTTAGGAATGTCGATTTGTCGTGATATTGCCCAGCGTCACGAGGCTAGCGTAGAGCTTTTAGCTAGAGAAGGTGAGCGTAATGTTTTTTGTGTGCGTTTTTCATCCTCATGATGACGAATGCAGAGACAGCACCGCAGTGAAATGCTGTTGAAGGGGCTGGGATAGAGGTTGATTTCAAAATGATTGCTTTGGCTGAAGATTGCTATCAAAGCTTGAGATTAAGCGAAGCGGCATAAAGAGGCTTTTACTTAGAATATTTATTGGAAGCTGTTCGATGAGGCGCTTTTGATGTCAGCGCCTCACACTGAAATGTGCGAACTAAAACTCGGCATCCACTTGAAAATGCATGCGCTCTTTGCGGTAAGGGTGGTCGAGCTCAAGCGACTCGGCGTGCAAGTGCAGTCGGTTTGCCTTCTCACCATATAAACCATCGCCCACCATCGGCATGTTCAAACCAAGGTGATGAGCGCAATGAACGCGAAGTTGGTGAGTGCGCCCTGTTCTTGGGTAGAGGTAAAGCTTGCTGCGACCATCGCGAATTTCAATCAACTGCCAATCAGTGTGCGCGGGTTTTCCGTGTTCAAAACAGACCAGTTGGCGCGGTCTGTCGTCTGGGTCGCCTCGCATGGGCAGGGTGATTTCCCCTTGGTTTTGCGACACTTCACCTTCCAATAGCGCCACATAACGCTTTTGCACGCCACGAGAAATAAACTGCTTTTGCAGGCTCTTGTTGGCACGGCGAGTGAGGGCAAACACCAACAGTCCTGAGGTCGCCATGTCTAAGCGGTGAATCACAAACGGCCCTTCCACGTCAGGGAATAGCGCTTGCAAACGGGTATAAGCGGAATCGGTAATGGTTTTGCCCGGCACCGATAACAGCCCAGAAGGTTTGTTGACCACGACCATTGCTTCGTCTTGATAGACGATTTCCAGCGCTTTGTCTTCTGCCCAGTTTTCTTCCAGCGGGTTCGGGTCCATGTTCAGCCCTTGCAGCATATGGCCCAAAATAGGGTGGCATTTACTGTGGCAGGAGGGGTAAAACTTTTTGTGTTGGCGCACTTCCGATTTCGGCGACACCCCCCACCAAAATTCCGCCATTGCCAGTGGCTTCAAGCCGTGGGTAAAAGCGTATTGCAGCAGTTTTGGTGCGGCACATTCGCCAGAGCCGGCTGGTGGTACAGGGCTGGTGGTCGGCGCGAAAATCGCGTTGAGATCGCTCGGCTCCCCGCGCCCATTGAGGAAGCGATACTGAGCAAACAATTTGTGTTGCAAGGCGTTCGATAAGGTTTTGCGCTGCTCTTTGAGGGCTTCAAGCTGAGCAAGAAGTGAGTTCAAACGCGCCTCTTCGCTGGCGAGTTTTTCATCCCATTCCAGTTTGAGGTATTTGAGCACGTTTTTCTCAGCCACGCTTTGTTTGGCAAGATCATCCAACACCGCTTTGAGCGCATCGCCAGTGAGCGTTGCTTCCGCTTGCTCGCGCTGTTGCTTGCGTGCGGCGCGCCCTGCAATCATCGCTTGGCGCTGGGCCTGCTCTTGCGCTTGGTAAGCTTGGCGGTCTGCTTCAATTTGCTGGCGAAGTTGCATCAGTTCAGAGCTTTGCGACAGCTGTTTTACTTGATGGTTGATGTCGTTGATTTCGGCAAACTCACGGTGGAAAAAGCTCTCTTTGGTCAACATGTCAAACACCGGCGGGACAAAACCCGGCAACAAATTTTGCTCCGCCACTTTGCCAGAAAAGGCACTTAAAAAACCGATTTCACCTTGTGGGTTTTGCACCAGCAACACGCCAAACATTTTGCCAATCGCGTGCTCATCGTCACTGACCACTTCGCCGTTCAACAAGCCAAAGTTGTGCTGCCACTCTTGCTGAGTGAGCAAATGGTGTTGCAACTGCTCAGCGGCCAACGCACACAGCGGGTGCGGTGTGTAGTAAAACGGGAAGGTAAAGCGCTCGGGCAGGGCGTAGCCGTCGATAGCGGTGGTGAATGGCGTAAAGCAAGGGTCCGGCGTGTGCATGAGGGAGTCCGCGCAAGTCAAAAAAATCGAGCGAGGATTGTACCTATTTTACGCAGGATTGCACGGCGCAAAGGTTCGCTGTTGTCACTCGTTGCAATGAATTAGGCAATTTTTTGGCGCAATCAAAAATCCATGAATATACTTTATGTGCATTAATGCATATCTGAGCAATAAGCCCATGCGGTATCGGGCAGCACATAACAAAAGTACATAAAGTAAAGGAAGCAAATATGGATTTTCAGCGTTTGGCCGGGTTGCAGTTAGAACGAAATCCGCGCTTATCGAACCGAGACATCAGCCATTTAGCAGCCGATGTGAACGCCGTGCGTTGTCTGACTCAGGCCGCGATCAACGTCGAGCTGTTTACTATTCCGTTGTACATGACCACCATGTACTCGATATATGGCATGCACTCGATCACAGGGAAAGACAATGCGCTCTATCTTGGTCGTCGTTGGCCGGGCATCACGCCGACTCCGAACCCGCAAACTGCCAATCAACAAGCGTGTAACTTGATTTTCAGTGTCTTTATCCAAGAGATGCTGCATCTGCAAATGGCGGCCAATATTCACAACGCGCTCAGTGCGACCGTGGCAGGTAGCCAAGCGGCCGCGGCCGATTTCAACTCGCCACTGCTGGTGAATGAGAACAATGGCTGGATCTGCTACGGCCCGGACAAAACCACCATTCCGCATATTTTGGATCTCACCGACTTGTCAGAAGCACCCTATAACGCGGTGAAAGTTGCGCTGGGTGGCTTGGATGAAAACAGCATCAACCTATTTTTGTTGATTGAGGAGCCGTCGGATGTGCTCGCCAGCCGCATCAAAGCGACTGCGCACGATAAGTACATTGCAACTAATGGCAAAGGCGTCGAGAGCTGTGTGCCGTTTAAAGATTGGAGCGCGCAATCTACCGAAGCCGAGCTGCCGCAATTTGGCACCATTGCGACCATGTATGAATGTTTGGCCGCGTATTTGAATGTCACTTACAGTGACGGTAGCAGCCTGTTTAACAATATGTTTAATCCGGATTCGATTCAGCGCGACTTGTTCAATACCGAAGAGAGCGGCCACCCGCTGGCAGAGTTCCCACGCATGAAAACGGTGGTGGACGCTAAAGAGGCCAATCAAGCGAAAAGCCAGATTTTCCAGTTGATGAACGCGATTACCGATCAAGGCGAAGGCGCAACCATGAAAGTGGAAGCGCAAACCGTCTTGCCAGCCGGTTTGGTGGGGGCGCCAGTTGACCCAAGCTACCAGCCAAACTTCCAAGCACTTCAAGCCGATTACAAGCAGTATGACGAACAGGGCAACGAACTGCCGATGTCTGGCGCAGCGCACGCCCGCTTCTTTGGTGGCGTGGTGGATCACTACGACCGTTTCCAGCAAGTGAAGGGGTTGTTGGAATCCGGCGAAATCACCACCTGGGCCGATTGGCATGCCAACCCAGCCAATAAATGGCAGCCAGACGAGCTGCAAACCGCAGAGTACCAACACAACCAATATGCGGGTGTGTTGCCTTCTGCTCAGGCGGTCTCCACGGCGCTCAATAACCTCAAAGCGGGTGGCGACGCCAGCTGGCAAGAGATGAGTCATGTGGCTGCTGGTGCGATTGCAGGCATTACCACTGTGCTCAATAAATACTGGACAGACAAAGGTGTCGACTTCCCGTTCCCGTCAATGTCAGGTTCTGGCGATCGTGTCTCCATCTGCTGGGCGGTGTTTGGCCAAGCACCGGATCTGTCGCTAGGAGAGTACCAGCGCATTCCTGAATCGCAGCGTGATTATCTCTATCACGCTTGCCAAGGGATGGCGCTGGAGCCAAACCCAAATGAAACGGGCAATAGCTGCGCGTCGAAAGAGATTTTCCACACCTGTCGCGGCTCGAACAGCTGTAAAGCGGAAGGGGGCTGTGGTTTTGTGCAAAAAACCTCTGGTGGCGGCTCGGGTTGTCGCAGTTTGAGTGCCACACCGAGCAATAAGAATGCGGTGCAAGCGGGTTGCGGCGCGCCGGAGCTCTACTCTCCGCCCGCCGATAACGCTTGTGGTGGCTTGGGCGGCTGTGCGGTGCCCATCTCCGCCTCACAGCTCTATCCCGATGGCGGCCTGATGCCCATTTACCAATTGCGCGCTGGACAGCATCCAGAACAGGTTTCCGGTGAGGGGGTGCAGTTTGCCACCGGTGATGCGGTGTATGACATTGCTTGGCAGGCGTACAGCAAAGCGCTGGCTGCTGAAGGAAAAACGGCGGGGGACAAGCCACAACCTTCTGACCTGCGTTTGGCCTTCCCACCATCAACGTAAGAAAAATAACAGCTTGCCTATTTGCAATGCACTTCGCTCTGTCTGCCCTTTGGCAGACAGAGTTGTTATGACTACACATTCAGTTGAAAGGATGCCAATGCGTTCCAAGTCAGATCTGCCTAATTTCCCAGCATCGACACCGCCCCATTCTCATGCAGAGGACTCTCATGCCGAGCTTAGCGCTTCCATGGGGTTTGGTGTCGGGCTTCGCTCTTGCCATTTTGCTTGGCTTGAGCAACACCTACTACCAGAGCAAAGCGGCGTTGATTGGTTTGAAGCGATCAGCGAAAACTACCTCGACCACCATGGCTATGCGCGCCACTTACTCGTTAAGCTGCGTGAACACTATCCGATTGCCTTGCATGGCGTTTCGATGTCGATCGGCTCAAGCGATCCGTTGGATAAAGAGTACCTTGGCAAACTGCGGCTTTTGTGCCAAGAACTGGAGCCGAAGCTGGTCTCCGACCACCTTTGTTGGACAGGGATTCAAGGGATTAACAGTCACGATCTGTTGCCGATGCCACTTACCGAAGAGAGCCTGACGCATGTTTGCGCGCGGGTGCAGCAGGTACAAGAGTTTCTGCAACGGCCGCTGGTGATAGAAAACCCCAGCACCTATTTTGCTTTTCAGGAGAATCAATTCCATGAGTGGGATTTCCTTGCCCAGTTAGTTCAGCGCAGTGGCTGCCGCTTGCTGTTGGACGTCAACAACGTCTACGTGAGCGCGAAAAACCTCGGCTTCTCCGCTCATGACTACTTGGCGGGTATTCCGCTCGATGCGGTGGTGCAGTGTCATTTAGCCGGTCCGACCGATTGCGGAACCCATTTGATCGACACGCACGACAAGCCAGTGCCAACCGCTGTGTGGCAGCTCTATCAACAAATGATCGAACAGGCTGGTAGGCCGATTTCCACATTGCTCGAGTGGGATGCCAATATTCCGGATTTTCCCGAACTGGTCGGCGAACTGAATCTTGCTAAAGCGGTATTGCAAGGGCACATTCCACAACGTGAGCCGTTGAGGCAAAGCGAGCATGCGCCGCTCTCGACGCCGATTGCCGATGCGCTTGGCCGCAAGCAGTTCGTCTCTGCGCAGGAGGTCGAATGAGCTCATCTAATGAGTTAGCCGCGCGTCAGCAGTGGTTGCTTGAATCGATTCTACAAGGCCCCAAAGCCAGCCAAATGGCCAGCGAGTTTATTGTGGGCTCGGCGCAAATGTCAGCGGCAGCACGTCTGGCCATATATCAGGACGGCTATCGGCTGCGTCTGCTTGAATGCATGGCGGCGGAGTTTCCGGCATTGCAGCACTACCTCGGAGAACCGCTGTTTCGTTTATTCAGCTTAGGTTATCTGCAACAGCAGCCTTCCCGTCACTACAGTTTGTATCAATTGGGTGAGGGATTTGCTGATTTTCTCGCCGCAACGCGCCCGAGTGCAAAGAGCGTGCAGCCACAATGGGCAGCAGGGCTTAAGATTCCAGAGCAACTCGCGAGATTCGAGAGGGCGCGGGCAAATGCGCTCCGCGCTGAGGGCGCGCAGCCGCAGAGCACGCTGGAGTTAGGTTGTCTGTTTCACTTTCCAGCGCTGGCCTTGCCTCAAAGCAGTACATTAGTCGAGCACGATTTTGCGCTGCATGACTATGTACTCGCCGCTGATCGCCACGCACTGGCGCTTGAACAAGGTCAGAGTGCTGAAAAGCCCGCCATGCCTGCAGCACAGCCCGAGTCTCTGCTGGTCTATCGCCATCAATTTCGCGTCAAAGTGGTCAAACTTGAAGCTTGGCAGGCCGATGTGCTGCGCGTACTAAGTGCCACGACGCACAGAGCACAAAAGGGCAAAGCCATGCAAGCGGATTGGCAAACCTTGCTTGAGCACAGCCGACTCGCTGAAAGCGAACTGCTGATGAAACTCAACCTGTGGCTGCCACAGGCTTTAAAAGAAAATCAGCTTACGCTTGCCGAATAACGTTGTTTGAAAGCGTAGGCAGGGCGCTTCTTCGGTTTGCAACGGTGAAAAGCGTGCGCAGCGCGGCACGTCCCAAGGCATTAATCCAACTGAGGCGAGGTGGTCGCCGCTGGCGAGTTTACCGTGGGTAGGTTGCGATTAAAAATGCTGAGCAAGGCAGGGCTATCTTGGCGCTGTTTCGGGAAGAGTAAGTAGTTGCTGTTGGTGAGAAAAGGCACAGGATGGTGGGTTATCCGTTGTCTCAAATGAGGGATCTCTTTATTAATCAGATAGTAGCCTATGTGTTTCTCTTCGGGGACAATTTCAACTCGTCCTTTGGCTAATTTTTCTAGGTTTTTAGCCGCCAAGCCATCACGTTCCATGTAGAGAACGCCACTCTCAATCAGCGCATCCATCTGCTGTCCATAGCTGTATGCAATCACACCACCCAGTTTGTACGGGGCCAGATCGCTAAGGGATTGCCACTCAAAAGGTTTTGCACTGGGGTAGAAAAAGACAAACTCTTCTTGGCTCACTGGTTGGCTATAGTAAAAATCGTTCTCCCGCTCCGCGCTGTGCATCCAAATCGCCGTCGCATGGTAAAGCCCCCTCTGTGTTTCGGCGTACGCTCTTGCCCAAGGGAGAAAGTGGAACTGAACTTGATACCCTTCAGCCGCGAAGGCGGTTGAGATGATTTCGGCAACGAAACCATAATTGTTTAAATCACTGCCGATAAAAGGAGGCCATTCGCCCGAAGCGATATGGATGATGTTATCTGCGCTAGCGATGCTTTTCTCGATACGCTTTTCTGTAGCGTAAACCTTGACTCCCCAACTGCACAGAGCAAGTAAGCATAGGCCCCACTGAATGTG
The DNA here is from genome assembly GCF_000960595.1 of Vibrio sp. S234-5. NCBI lineage: Bacteria > Pseudomonadati > Pseudomonadota > Gammaproteobacteria > Vibrionales > Vibrionaceae > Vibrio > Vibrio sp. S234-5. The sequence goes on along the minus strand of NZ_JZAM01000266.1, from coordinate 32,421 downwards.
TTTAAAAAAGGCAGATTTCAACAGCGGAACTCCTTTGTTGTCATTGCGTAATGACTTGATGATGGGCGCAGACGATACCGACTGTCAATTTATCGAACAATTATCCATGAGAAGAGTCGCGCCTTGGCCATCCACAAAGGCGCAACTTGTGACGGGCGCAGCATGTCATACAAGTAACACCCGTTTCTCATCGCCTTGTCACAATCGGTCACTAGCTTGTTCGGATCTATGAACAATAAGGAAGTTTTAAATGCTTATCTCCCATTTTCGTCTGGGTGCGCTGGCGCTCATCTTGGCCAGTTCTTCTTTTGCCAGTTCCGCCGACTCGTTCAAACGTATCGCCAGTTTTCCGGTGGCCGACAATGTGCCCCATGGTATGGACAGCAAAAAGCCGACTTCGGCAGAGATCATCACCGCCACAGAAGATGGCAACACACTGATTTATTCCGACAGTCCACTCGGCGGGATCGGTTTTATCGACATCAAGCAGCCCCATATGCCGCAAGCCGCCGGGTTTCTCTCGCTGAATGGCGAACCCACCTCGGTAGCCGCGTATGATAAATGGGTGTTGGCGGCGGTGAACACATCGAAAAACTATACCCAGCCTTCGGGATATCTGGCGATTGTGTCGGCGACTGGGCGCAAAGTCGTCGATAAATGCGAACTGGGCGGCCAACCAGACTCGGTCGCCGTCTCTAAAGATGGTCGCTACATCGCGGTGGCGATAGAAAACGAGCGCGATGAGAGCCTTAATGACGGCGAACTGCCGCAGTTGCCAGCGGGTTTTCTGGTGATCATTGCAGCGCAAAAAGGCAAAGCCGACTGTTCCACGGCCAGACGTGTGACGTTGACTGGATTGGCGCAGATCGCCCCCGACGATCCTGAGCCGGAGTTCGTCGCATTCAATACCGCCAATCAAATTGCGCTGACTTTACAGGAAAACAACCACATTGTGATTGTTGATGCCGCCAGTGCGAAAGTGGTCAATCACTTCTCGGCAGGTCGTGTGGACTTGCAGCAGATTGATGTGAAAAAAGATGGCGCGCTGCTGTTTACTGGCGAGCAGAAAGGCGTTTTGCGCGAACCGGATGCGGTGAAATGGCTCGATAATGAACGTCTGGTGATCGCCAATGAAGGTGACTATCACGGCGGCGCACGGGGTTTTACCATTTTCAGTAAGCAGGGATCGGTGCTGTTTGAAAGCGGCGCGTCATTTGAGCATCAGATCGTGCGCGCCGGGCACTATCCAGAAAAACGCTCGGGCAAAAAAGGAGCAGAACCGGAAGGGCTGGAAGTCGCGACTTTCAACGGTCAGCAGTACATTTTTGTTTTGTCGGAGCGAGGCTCGGCGGTCGGCGTGTATCAAGACCATCGGGCGAATCCGCGCTGGATGCAACTGCTGCCTTCGGGCATTGCGCCAGAATCGGCGGTTGCCATCCCCCAGCGTAATTTGCTGGCAACAGCCAACGAAGCCGATCTCAATGCTGAAGGCGGTGCACGTTCTCATGTGATGATTTATCAGCTGAGTTCAGGTGAGCCGACCTATCCGCAAATTGTCTCGGTGAATGACGAACACGGCGCGCCGATTGGTTGGGGGGCGCTTTCTGGCCTTGCTAGCGACGTCAAAACGCCCAGCAAATTGTATGCAGTGAATGACAGCTTTTATTCTTCACAGCCGACGATTTTCACTATCGACGCAAGCAAAACGCCTGCGGTAATTAAGGGCGCTCTTACGGTCACCCGCGACGGCAAAGCGGCGAAAAAGCTGGATCTGGAAGGCATTACGACCGATGGCAAAGGCGGCTTTTGGCTTGCCTCGGAAGGCAACGCCGCCAAAGAGGTTCCGCACGCGCTTTATCATGTCAACGCCAAAGGCGAAATCCAACAAACGGTTGAATTTCCAAAAGAGTTGTTGCAATACGAAACTCGTTTTGGTGCAGAAGGGGTGACGTTAGTCGATGATACTTTGTGGGTTGCGGTGCAAAGACCGTGGAAAGATGACCCAAGTGATCGGGTCAAATTGCTCGCGTACCACATTCCGTCGGATACGTGGCGCGCGGTGCACTACCCGCTTGAACAGACAGAAAAAGGTTGGGTCGGTTTGTCGGAGATCACCGCATTCCAAGACAATCTCTACCTGTTGGAGCGCGACAATCAACTGGGCAAATCAGCCAAAATCAAACGCTTGTACAAAGTCTCGCTTAAGCAAATTTCGCCTGTCGCGCTTGGGCAAACCTTGCCTGTGGTGCAAAAAGAGCTGGCGTATGATTTCTTGCCAGAACTTAAGGCAGGCAATGGGTATGTGGTCGATAAAATTGAAGGTTTCACCATCGACCCGCAAGGCCGTGGCTACGCGGTGACCGATAACGACGGCGTCGATGACAGCAGCGGCGAAACCTTGTTCTTCAAACTCAAACTGGATTTTCTTGATCGTTAATTCTGTTTCCCCCGGTTTTCGGCGTGAAAGCCGGGGGTGTTTCGCTTAAGTTACGCGTGTTTTAAACAATCCCTCACTAATTTGTAGCGCTTTTGTAACCAATTCTCTACCAACAAGACATCGTTCGTTCCATGCTGGCGCAGTTTTTCGTTTTCCAAGTTGACCCGCACACGCTCATCACAGGCACCTATGATCCCGCTTTGGCGCAGCTTTCCGTCCTGCATGGCCTCCTTTCACTGCGTCACTATGGCAGCCTAACGGGGCTGCTTGTCTCACTCTGCCAACGATTCTAGCGCTTGGATTGCCGCGTGCGCTTTCTCTTGTGGGACAAAAATATGGTCATGGTAATAACCAGCAACCACATTGGCGCTGATGCCATGCTCGGCGAGCTGGCTCGCAAACGCCGCCGTTAAGCCAACGGCTTGCAAACTGGAATGCACCGTTAACGTAATCAGGCAAAAGACGCCATCAAATGTCAGGCCGCCAAGCTCGGCTTTGTCGCGTGGTACAACCAAGGTCAGCCCTTCTTGCTCACGAAAGGTCGCAATCGGCTCTAGGTGCAAATAGTCGGCTAATGGACCATCGACGCAGCAGAAAACATACTCACCGTCGAGCAGTTTGGGTGACATGGATTTTAGCAGCAGGTCTAAATCGGTAATCGCGCTCATAATAACTCCTTGTAAAGTGGCTTGGCCGCAAGCTTACGCGGCGATTTGGCCGAAGTACACCGTATGATATTAATCCATGATTAGCTGCGCTTATCGCTTTGTCGGCACTGGTGAATCAGGGCGAGCAGCGTGTCGAGCTGCGCTTTGGCCTCATCTTGTAAGGGATACCCTGCGTTGATGCGCAGACAATCTTGATACAAATCCAACGTGGTGAAGAGTTGCCCTAAACGTACATCCAACCGCTGCTCCTGTGCCTGTTTTGCAAAGGCATCTGCATCAAGAGCAGGGATCTGTAGCCAGATAACCATGCCACCTTGCGGCTGGCTGATTTTCACCTCTGCGGGTAGATGGGCGCTGAGATACTGGAGATATTCGCGCTTAAGCTGCGCCAATTTCTGTCGCCGCTTTTTGACCTGACGAGCATAGTGCCCCGAGGCGATATAGTCGGCGACGGCGAGCTGCATGGGGGTTGCTACGCCGTAGCTGCTGACCGAAAAGCGGCGTTGGTACGTCTCAAGATAGCGCCCGGGTAGGCACCACCCCAACCGATAACCGGGGGAGAGGCTTTTCGACACCGATCCGCACCACAGCACATAGCCATCGGTGTCGTAACATTTTGCCGGTAGCGGCGTTGTTTCTTCGTGGCTCAACTCCAGATACACGTCGTCTTCAATCACTGGGATCTGGTATTGGTTGGCCAACTTTGCCAAGGCCTGTTTCTGTTTGACCGACATAGTCATGCCCTGCGGATTCATGTGCGAGGTGCAGAAGATCGCGGCGGTGACCACGCCTTGCTGGAAATGGGTCTCCAACTGAGCGAGATCAACTCCGTCGTTCAGTGAAGGAATTTCGACGATGCTGCGTGACATCTCGCCAAGGAGCTGCAAAATGCCGTTAAAACAAGGGGAACTGATGGCGATGGCATCCCCCGGCTGTGTGCAAGCTTCCAACGCGGTTTTGATTGCCGACATGCATCCTGATGTCACCACAACCTCGTCAGGAGAAAAATGCAGCCCGAGCGGCGTAAAGTGATCGCTCAGCGCGGTGCGTAGTGAAAGTTCGCCACGGCTGTCTGGATAGCGATTGAGTCTGTCCCCCATGCGCTTGACCGCACGGCGAAAACTGCGTTCCAGTTCAATCACATCCGCCGCTTCACTGTGCGTGCTGGAAACCCCAAGCGGTCCATTAAAGGCGGCAGGCAACTGGTGATTGGGTTTCGCCGCAGAGATTTGGCTGACAAACTGCGTCCATTCTGGGGTGGCGTGAGAAACCGCACTGGCCGAAACAAAATAGCCCGCTTGCGGCCGGGCGTGAATTCGCCCTTGGGATTCCAGCTCCTGATAACAGCTGATAGCGGTCGACAGACTCACCGCTTGCTGTTTGGCAAGTTGGCGCAGTGACGGCAGGCGGCTGCCGGGTTTGCGTCGGCCTTGTTCAATGTCGCTAACAAACTGCTGTGCCAGTTCTTGATAACGGCTCATCTTGCGCCCCCTTAAAATTGTACTGGTTTTAATTGTAAAAATTGTATCTGTATCCCTTTTCTTGCTCAAGCCATACTCCGCCTGTCGATGATTGGCGTAGAAGGGAGAGAGTATGAAAAGAGAAGATCTGCTGTTGGCGGTTGCGGTGATGGCGATATGGGGTTTTAACTTCTCGATGATCAAGTTAGGGGTGAGCGAAGTGCATCCGCTTTTGGCGACGGCGGCCCGTTTTACCTTGGCCGTGTTTCCGGCGATATTTTTTATCGCGCGGCCCAAAGTCGCTTGGCGCTATTTGGCGGCGTATGGATTGGTGTTTGGTGTGGGCATCTGGGGCATGGCCTCTTGGTCGATCACCGCTGGCTTGTCGTCGGGAATGTCCTCGATCTTGCTCTCGACCAACGTGCTGTTTGGCATGCTGATGGGGCTGGTGGTGTTCAAAGAGCGTTTGTCACGTCGCAAATTACTCGGCGCGGGCTGCGCACTGGTGGCGCTACTGATTTTGGTGTTTGCCACCCAAGGCAATATTACGCTCAGCGGCTTGGTGCTGATTTTAACCGCTGCGATGAGTTGGACCGTGATGGGCGTGATCGTCAAAGCGTCGAAAACCACCCAAGCCTTTGCCTTTAACGTGTGGGGAATGTTGTTTGCTCCGCTGCCACTGGTGCTGTTTGCGTTGGCGCTACACGGGCCAAATATCCTGTGGCAAGTGGCGGAAAAATGGAGCACGTTCACTACCATAGCGGTGGTGTTTCAGGCCTATCCTACGACGTTGTTCGGCTATTGGGTGTGGAACAAAATGCTGATTAGGTATCCGTTAAGTACCGCTGCACCCCTGACGCTGTTGGTGCCGATCTTTGCGTTAGTTAGTGGTTTCTTTATGTTTGCAGAAACCCTGACACTGGCGCAGATCATCGCTTGCGCGCTGTTTTTGCTTGGCATTGGTTTGATTGTTAAACCAGCCAAACCCAAGCCGTCGCTTGCTGACGCAGAGGTGCTGGTACGCTAGTCACCTCGAAAAGTCGTGAATAAAATAGCGGTATCAGCGTCGAGGCAGGATGGTTTTTGTCTAACGACTTCTTATGCTAGGATTTCTCCGCATCCATCATCAGAGAATCCTATGCTGACCGCTTTAGCGATTAATAACTACCGTTCCATTCTTGATCTGGTCATCCCGCTTGGGCCGTTGAATGTGATCAAAGGGGCGAACGGGACGGGCAAGTCCAACCTCTATAAAGCGCTGCGCTTGCTGGCTGAAACGGCGCAAGGCGGTGTGGTTTCTGCCTTGGCGGCCGAGGGCGGCTTAGACTCTACCTTTTGGGCTGGCCCGGAAAAAATCACGGCGGCCATGCGGCGCGGCGATCAACCCGTTGAGCAAAGCGTGCGGCAGGAGGTGAAGCGGCTGAGGCTTGGCTTTTCGACCGATCACTTTAGCTACGCCATCTCGCTTGGCTTGCCAACGCCGACGATCTCCATGTTTGGGTGCGATCCCGAGGTAAAGCGCGAGTGTATTTGGAACGGGCCAGTTTATCGTCCGGCGAGCGCCTTGATTGACCGCACTGGTGCAATGATAAAGTCACGTGATGGTCGAAGCTGGCAGGTGGTTTCCCAGCATATTGCGACATACCACAGCATGTTTGATCAAATCGCCGATCCCATGGCTACCCCTGAAGCGTTTACTTTGCGTGAAATCATTCGCGGGTGGCGTTTTTACGACCACTTTCGCACCGATAAAGAGGCGCCAGCACGTCAGCCGCAATTAGGCACAAGAACGCCAGTGCTGCATCATGATGGGCGAGATCTCGCTGCCGCATTGCAGACCATCATTGAAATTGGTGATAAAGAGACGCTGTTCAAGGCGATTTATTACGCTTTTCCCGGTGCGACCATTCGTATTCTCAACCACAGTGATGGCCGTTTTTCGTTGGAGTTTAAGCAGCATGGACTTTTGCGACCACTAAGCGGAGCAGAACTGTCTGATGGCACTTTGCGTTACTTGCTTTGGGTCGCCGCGCTATTAACGCCTCGTCCACCGAGCCTGATGGTGCTCAATGAGCCAGAAACTAGCCTGCATCCTGATCTGCTGCCCGCTTTAGCGCGGCTGATCCTTCACGCCAGTGCCCATACTCAAGTGTGGGTCGTGTCGCACGCGCCTCGATTAATCGCCGCGCTGCAAGCCCACCCTGAATGTAACGCTATCGAGTTAGATAAGGATTTTGCTCAGACTGTGGTGCCGGGCATGGATATTCTTTCCACCCCCAATTGGCGCTGGCCGGATATGGGATAGGTAGAAATTCGGTATCGGCAACGTATCATTATATGTTGGTGTTGTGCTGTTTGTGTTGACAGCACAAGGTCACATATAAAGAGGCGACCGCGCATTTCTGCACTATCGCCTAAGTTTGTCTGGTCTAGGGTAAATCAAACACCAATGCGGTGACGGTTTCACTGCCTGAGCTGCGCAGTTCAATCGTGGTTTGATCCACCACTTTGGCGCCATCCCCCGGCTGAAGTATGGTGCTATCAAGCGATAGCGTGCCACTAACTAGATGCACATACACCTTGCGTCCGGCTTGCACTGCTAAGCTGAATGACTCACCGGATGCTAAGATCAACTGTGATAAGGTCGCATCTTGCTTAATGTGCAGTGTGCCTTCTCGGCCATCAGGTGTGGCGATGGGCGTCAGTCCCGGTTCTCGACCAACATCTTTCTGCTGATAGCCGGGCTGGCCGCCGAGGCTGTTGGGCTCAATCCAGATTTGCAGAAAACGTAAATCATCTGCTTTGGATGCATTGAACTCACTGTGGTAGATGCCTTTGCCTGCCGACATCAATTGGAACTCACCCGCAGGCAATGTTTGTACGTTGCCCTCGCTGTCTTTGTGCGCAATGGTGCCGCTGAGCACATAACTGATGATTTCCATGTCGCGATGACCGTGGGTCTCAAACCCTGCGCCGGGGATAACCTTGTCATCGTTGATCACACGCAGTGCGGAAAAGCCCATATGCTGTGGATCGTAGTAACTGCCAAACGAGAAAGTGTGTTTACTGTCGAGCCAGCCAAAGTTGGCGCGCCCGCGCTCTTGTGCTTGTCTTACGCTGATCATGATGTCTCCTCCGAACTCTGTGAGAGTGGATTATTTTCCAGCCAGTTTTTGGCTAAGAAGGCTATCTAGGCCCAGTTTTCCTGCTCCTGAAAAAGCCAGTGATACGCTTGCGGCCAGCAGAGCCAAACCAAATTCGTAACCGTTGTTGGCCATAAACAAGCCATTCTCAAGGTGTACAGAAATAATCGCCACCAGCATGGTAAAGGCAAGTGCAAAGGCAGCGGGGCGAGTCAGCAAGCCGAGCAAAATGGCCAATCCGCCAAAAAACTCGGCACTGCCTGCTAGGCCAGCCATCAACATGCCAGGGCCAAGGCCGATGGAATCCATCCATTGTCCGGTTCCTGCAAGGCCATAGCCGCCAAACCAACCAAACAGTTTCTGCGCACCGTGAGCCATAAAAATAATGCCGATTGGCAAACGAAGGGCAAGCGCGCCGTAACCTGCTTTCGATTCAGCTAAGCTTTTGATTAGTGATTTCATCTTCATATCCTCAATAATTTTTAATGTCTTTTTGTTTTGAGAGAGGCTTTATCTCTCAAGCGTTGAAGCAAGTTTAGAGCGAAAAGTCGCTTGCAGTAATCACTAGTTTGTGATTGAGACGTTCAATTATTTCGAATGAGTTTGGTGGAGCTTCTTAAGGGTTGCTACTGCCACGCTCGCCGTTTAGGTATGTGCTAGCGATTGATAGCCGCGTTTCGTTTACCTTCGAGCAGGTGAACGAGCGAATATTCATCGCCTACGCCCTTGATTGGCGAACTTGTGATAGGGGTTAAATTTTAGGGCGTAGTGGCGGTGAATGATGTCCGTTGCCACAGAGTTTTTTACCATGCACGGTGAACAAAACTATTCTAACAACGGACTGAACGATGAAACTCAATGCCATTACCCTGACTTTATTGCTCAGCTCGGCCGCTGCGGTCGCTGAGCCCAATTTGACCATTTCAACCACCACCAACAGCCGCGACTTTCCACTCAGCGCCGAGCAGCCGTTAGTGGTGCCGCTCGTCAAAGATACCTACACCTTGAAAGTGACCGGGCTTGAGGGGAACTGCCAAGCGCAGGACGACCAGCGCATCAAGTTTAACCAACCGATTTCGCTAAACTGTGGCAAAGCCACCGAGTTACCGCTGAAAATCCTCTTTAGCGGCGATTACGCTTTTGATTTTGATGCAAGTGCAAATACCTTGACCTTTAAGCGTGAACCGAAAAAGGTCGCCAAAAGCGAGTTTAAGCGCCCCGTGCCGCAAGTCGAATGTGAAGTGTACGCTGGCGGGGAAGTGAGTGTGAACCTTGGTAACACCTTTGCCGACGGCACTGAACTGCGCGACGCGTACAGCGGCCAAACCGTGACGGTGAAAAATGGTGCCGTGTCGCTAACCCCAGCGGCGCGCTCTGGCGGTCTGCTGCTGCTTGAACCGGTGACCCCGGCCAAGTCAGATGCTGGTTTTGATTACCGCAACGCCAACATCTACTTTGTTATGGTTGATCGCTTCCACAACGCCGATCCGAGTAACGACAACAGCTACGGGCGCAAAAAAGATGGCAAAGAGGAAGTGGGGACGTTTCATGGCGGTGATTTGCAAGGTGTGATTGCAAAGCTTGACTACATTCAAAGCCTTGGCACGGATGCAATTTGGCTTTCGCCGATTGTCGAGCAAGTGCATGGCTTTGTTGGCGGCGGCGACAGCGGTTCGTTTCCTTTTTATGCGTATCACGGCTACTGGACGCGCGATTTCACCAAAATTGACCAGAACTTTGGCAACGACGCCGACCTAAAAACCTTGGTTGATGAAGCGCACAAACGTGGCATCAAAGTCTTGCTTGATGCGGTGATCAACCATTCCGGCTATTCGACCTTGGCTGACTTACAGTTTGATGGCTTGAACGTTATCAAACCCGAGGGGCAACTGCCGACCAAATGGGCAGATTGGCAGCCACAAGCAGGCCAGAACTGGCACAGCTACCATGAAGCGATTGATTACCAAAGCCAAAACTGGCGGCAATGGTGGGGGCCAGATTGGGTGAGAACGGGGCTGCCCGGCTATCAGGCTCCAGGCAGCAGCGATATCACCATGTCGTTGGCCGGTCTACCCGATTTCATCACTGAATCGACCAAAGCTGTGACGCCGCCCGCTTGGCTGCTCAACAATCCCGGTACGCGTGTGGTGGCGAGAGAAAACTACACCGTGGCCGATTATCTGATTGAATGGCAAAGCGATTGGGTGAAACGTTTTGGTATCGACGGTTATCGCGTTGATACAGTGAAGCACGTTGAAGGCGAGGTGTGGCAACGGTTGAAAAAAGCCGGCAGCGAACGCCTTGAAGAGTGGCGTAAAGCCAACGGAAAAACCGGTGAACCCTTCTGGATGATGGGCGAAGTCTGGGGCCATTCGGCGTATCGCAGCCCCTATTTTGATGATGGCTTTGATGCTTTGATCAACTTCGACATGCAGAAAAAACTGGATAAAGGCGCGGCTTGTTTTAGTCAAATGGCGGATACTTATCAGGATTACGCGAATACCATCGCCAAAGAGAAAGATTTTAATCCGGTCAGTTACATGTCTTCTCACGACACGGAGCTGTTTTTCAGCCGCTTCAAAGACGATGCGATGCAGCGTAACGCCGCCAATGCATTGTTGCTGAGCCCCGGAGCAGTACAGGTTTATTACGGCGATGAGATCGGCCGCAACATTGGCCCGTATGCCGACGATTTCCATCAGGGAACGCGCTCAGATATGGTCTGGACGCTCAATGACGATCAGCAAGGCTTGTTGAAACACTGGCAGACCGTCGCCAAATTCAGACAAGCTCACTCGGCGATTGGTGCTGGAGTGCATCAGGTGATAGAGCAAGAGGGTGCGTATGTTTTTTCTCGCACCAAAGGCGATGACAAGGTGGTGGTCGCTTTTGTCGGCCGAACGGAGAAATAGTCAGCATAGACCTCACCCATACCATCCCTCGACAAAGTTCGAGGGATTTTTTTAACTTTTTCCTGTATTACCCGTCGCAAGCAGATGAGCTTGATTGCAACCGAGGCAAATAAAAACAGCAAAAACGGGTCAAGATCACAGCGAAAAAGATCTCGACCGCCAGCGTTTAACTCGGCATAATGCATTAAAACCACTTACGTAATTTTAAGTTTATGACGCAAGAAGAGCGCCTGATTCACTTACAAATGCTGATTAAGCAGCAGGGGAAAATGACCCTGACTGATATCTGTGACCAATTTGGCGTATCGCGTGATTCCGCGCGGCGCGATCTGGTGAAGCTCACCCAGTTGCCGGGCATTCAGCGCATTCGTGGCGGTGCGATGCTGGCGCCAGTGTCGCCGAAAAGCGAGCCGTTCTCGGCCAAAACCGTCAGCGCGAGCAAGCACGCGTTGGCGCAGTGCGCGGCATCCATGGTGGATGCGCAGGATTATATTGTGCTCGATACCAGCACCACCTTGGCGCTGGTCCCCGGTTATCTGGCGGCACCCGCGACCATCGTGACCAACTCGGTTAACACACTGGCTCAGGTTGAAGAGGGCTGTTCGCATTCGGTCCATTTGCTGGGCGGTCATTTCGATCCGTACAGCCGCGCTATTTTAGGCGCGCAGGCTGAACAGCAAATGGCTGGCTATCATGTCAACAAGGCGTTTATTGGCGTGTGCGCGCTGTCTGAGCGCGGCCTGACCACCAATTATGAGCAAGAAGCGTCGATGAAACGCGCGATGATGGCGCAAGCGCAGCAGATCATTTTGGTGTGCGAACAGCGCAAAATGGGCAGCGAGAATTTTCATCACGTGTGTGATGTGGCGGCGATCGACATGGTGATCACCGACGCGCCCCCCGCGCCAGCACTGCAAGAATTATTTGACCGTCACGACATTCAGTGTGTTGTGGCGACCGCACCAGAAGGACAGTTTTGATATGACTTACGCTCCGGTAAAAACCGCCGTGATCGGCTACGGCTATTCGGCGAAAACCTTTCACTTGCCTTTCATCAACGCGCTGCCCGAGCTGACGCTGAGTGCGATCAGTTCCAGCCAGCAAGCCGCAGTCGCGGCCGATTGGCCGAGCGCGCAATGGTTTGGCGATGCGAATGATCTGCTGGACAACAGCGATGCGGAGCTGGTGATCATCACCGCGCCGAACGATGTGCATTACCCGCTGGCCAAACGCGCGCTGCAAAATGGCAAGCACGTGATCGTTGAAAAGCCGTTCGTGACACGCATTGAAGATGGCGAAGAGCTGATTGCGTTGGCAGCGGAAAAAGGCCTAACGCTGAGCGTGTTCCATAACCGTCGTTGGGATGGCGATTTCCTCACCCTGCAAAAGCTGATGGCACAAGGGCGTTTGGGCGACATCAAACTGTTTGAATCCCACTTTGACCGCTACCGTCCACAAATTCGTCAGCGCTGGCGTGAACTGGCGCAAGACGGTGGCGGTATTTTGTTTGATTTGGCGCCGCACCTGCTGGACCAAGCGCTGGCTCTGTTTGGCTTGCCACAAGCGATCAATGCTCAGTGCCGCATGATGCGCCCGGGCGCGACCACCATCGATTACTACAACCTGATCCTGCACTACCCAAATCACTTGGTGCACCTGCATTCGAACCTCTACAGCCCAGAGCCGAATCTGCGCTACAAAGTGCTGGGTAGCCTGGCGAAGTATGAGAAATACGGCCTCGATCCGCAGGAAAGCTACCTCAAAGAAGGCAAGCAGCCGGACAGCCCGCAGTGGTCACAAGAAGAGGCGTCGCTGTATGGTCAGCTGTACAGCGAAACGGGATCACAAACCATTCCGACGGAATTGGGCGGCTACCAGCTCTATTTCAAAGGCGTGGCGGATGCGATTCGTCTCGGCACCGCCAACCCGGTGCCGCCAGAGCAGGCGCTGCAAAACATCGCGCTGATTGAAATGGCGCTGGAGAGCAGCAAAACAGGTCAAACGTTGCAGGTGAACTTATGAGCCTGACACTGGTCGAGATTGCGCAGCAAGAAGAGGCGCTGCAACTGAACCATTTTAACCACGATGTGGCATGGCAACTGGGCTGCGCGCTCAAACAGATGGCGGAAAGTCAGCAAGCTGCGGTGGCGATCGAAGTGTATGGTTTTGGCCAAACACTGTTCCAATACGCCATGCCGGGCACGTGCGCGGATCATCTCGATTGGCTGCGCCGTAAACGCAATTCGGTACTGCGATATGGCCGCAGTTCTTACTACCTGTCGCTGTACAACGCGCAAAAGCAGCGCGAGTTTGAAACTCAGCCGCACATTGATGCCGCAGAATATTGCGCTCATGGCGGCTCGTTTCCGATTCGTATTGCCGGTTCTGGATTGGTGGGGGCGGTGACGGTTTCTGGTCTGCCTTCTTTGCACGATCACAATTTGGTCACGCAGGCACTTGCTCAGGTGATGGCTGAGAGCGAAAAATGAGAAAAGCCCGTGCTGGGCTTTTCTTAGTTTGGCGTCATTCACAAGGTTTTGAGGCTTTGTTTACAGTGTAAATTTAGCTCAGTTTGATCAGCGCAAAATGCTTTTTACCGCGTTGCAGCAGGTAGTAGCGATCGAACAGCGCAAAGCTCTGGCTCAAATCGGCGCTGGCCATTTTTTCCCCGTTGACGCGAATGGCGCCGCCAGCTAACCATTCACGCGCCTGACGTTTTGAGCTGGCGAGTTGCGATGCGATCAGCAGTTCAACCACATCATCTGCGGTGCTAACGGTGGTGCGTGGCAGCCCATCCAACTCTAGTTGTGCCAGTTCATCTAGGCTGAGCTGTGCAACTGCGCCACTGAACAGAGCGTCACTGATGCGCTGCGCGCTCGCTAAGCCCGCTTCACCATGCACAAACGCAGTGATGTTTTCGGCCAGAATTTGCTGCGCTTGCGGCTTGCCGCTTCGCGCGGCATCTTCGGCTTCAATGCGTGCAATCTCGTCCACCGAGAGGAAGGTGTAGTAACGCAGAAAACGGTACACATCGGCATCATCGCTGTTCAACCAGAACTGATAGAACGCGTAGGGTGAGGTTTTGCTTGCGTCCAGCCAAACGGCGCCACTTTCGGTTTTGCCAAATTTGCTGCCGTCGGATTTGGTGACGAGTGGCAGCGTTAAACCGTGCACGGTTTGGTTGTTCAAGCGACGCGTGAGGTCGATGCCACTGACGATGTTGCCCCATTGATCGTTGCCGCCAATTTGCAGGCGACACTGATGTTCGCGGTTTAAATGGGCAAAGTCGAACGATTGCAGCAGCGAGTAGCTAAATTCGGTGAACGAAATGCCTTGGTCCGGGCGAGCCAGACGCTGTTTCACCGATTCGCGGTTGATCATCGCATTGACTGAAAAGTGTTTGCCGATGTCGCGGAAGAAGTCGATCACATTCACTTGGCCTGTCCAGTCGGCGTTATTGACACACCGCAGTGGCTGGGTGAGATGCGGCGTCATGGTGCGCGTGATCTGCTGGCGTAAATCGTCCACCCATTGCTGCACGGTCTGCGCTGAGTTGAGTGTGCGTTCGGTGGCTTTAAAGCTTGGGTCGCCAATCATGCCCGTCGCGCCGCCAATCAGCGCAATGGCTTGGTGCCCCGCATCCTGAAAACGTTTGAGCATCAACAGCGGCACCAAGTGACCAATGTGCAGGCTGCCCGCGGTTGGATCAAAGCCGCAGTACAGGGTTTGCGGTTCAGAGAATAGGGCGGCGAGTTCATCGAGCGATGTGCTTTGCGCGATCAGGCCGCGCGCGGTTAAATCATGAAATAGGGTTTGGGAATTCATACAGCCTCCAAGATGTCTTGCAGGCAGAGTAACGGAAAGGGCTTTGTGTCGGCGATGTCCCTAAAGGGATAATCGCGGTGATTTTTTCAGGCGCGTGGTGAATGGTTGGGTGCGCCAATCAAGTGATTTAAAAACAGCTGAAACAGTTCACTGAGCGAGGCGACATGGAGCTGCGCGTAGATGCGCTTGCGATGATTTTTGACCGTGCCGTGTGTGATGCCCAGTTGCGTCGCGATCTCTTGCGAATCCAACCCTTGTACCAGCAAGGCGGTAATTTGCTGCTCGCGTGGGCTCAGCAGTTGGGTGCCAAAACTGGCCAGCGCGCGTTCCACCCAGCGGCGCATGTCGGGCGTGTGGTTGGTCTCGTTCTCTAGCGCGGTGTCATCGCTGTGAGCCAGCAGCAGCGCATTGGCGCTCCAATGTTGGCGGCAGAGCGGCGCCAGCGTGTGGAATCGGCTTTTGAGCGCTTGCCGGTCCTGCGCGGAAAAACTGCGTCCGACAGCAAGTTTGCCAAGGTAGAGTAAAATCCAGCGCTCATGGTCGAGTTGCACCGCCAGGCTCATTTCATCCTGCCAGCCGGTTTGCGGATAAAACTGCTGCTGGTAATGGCTTTGCTGATAACTGTGCGGCGCACCGCTCATCTCGCTGAGATGAAACACGCCTTCTTGTTGCGTATCGGCCACCAAACGATAGAACGGATCGTGCTGATATGACTCAGTCAGGTAGCGTTGAAACAGCAGTTCGCGGTTATCCGGAATCGAATCGTAGAGATAAATCGGGTGTTTGTTGTGGCGGTAGCCGAGCATCACCGCGCAGTCAAAATCGACAATCTCGCGCAGCAGCGCCACATAGCGCGAAGTAAAGGCGGGCGTATTGAGCGAGATAATCGCATCACCCAAGGCGTGATATTCCAAGAGACTGACTTGCATAATCCTAACCGAGCGAAAAGCACAGCTGACAGTATGCCGACTCTGCTGGGTTTGGTCGAGTCCCTTGGTTTTACTAAGATGGAAAGCTCAGTTAAGTGGCGGCATTTCCAGTTGAGTTTGCTGCATTTCACTCAGGCCACCACCATTGTGCACATTGGTGAAACCTTGTTTCATCAGCGCTTGCATGGCGATGGACGAGCGGTTGCCGCTGCGGCAATAGACCACGATCGGCTGGCTTTTATCAATCGAGCGAAAGCCGGTGGCAACCTCGCTAAGAGGGATATTACGCGCGTGTTCGATATGCCCACTGGCGAACTCTTCGGCAGTGCGCACATCGATCAGCAGCGCGCCGCTTTCTACCCATTCCCATGCCATTTCTGAGCGCTCAGAGGCGAGAAGTGGCCCGCAAGGTGCGAGAAGCAATAACGTCAGACAGGCTGATTTCCAGTTAAGTTTTGGCATGTTGTTCTCCAGTTCGTCGTGTCATCAAAACCAATAGATGAAGGTTCAAGGCTAACAAACAAACTCATTTTCGAGCTGTTTCAGCAGTTGTTGACTGAGCAAAGGGTGTGGTTTAGCGGCGACTGCCAACACAATATCCACCTTAGGTAGGGGAGGCATATCGGCCAATATTTGCACTTTATTACCAGCGCTGAGGCGTCCCATGGCGCCAATCGCTAAACCCTGATCGACCAAAGCGCGCTGCGCCGAGGCGGTATTGCAACAGGCCAAAAGGTGAAAAGCGATACCACGCTTGGTCAAGCCATCAATCGCAGCCGCGTGATATTTGCAGTCGGTTTGAAACAGCGCCAGAGTAAGCGGCTTTTGGTGGTCGGCTTGATAGTGCGGCGATGCGATCCACACGCCCTGATCGGAGGTAAGCCAGTAGCCTTCCTCGCTATCGGGCGCGCGGGTAAGAATCGCGCAGTCCAGCTCGCCCGCGTCTAATTGGCGACGCAAATCGACACTGGGCAAGCTGTAAATTTGTATCGAGCAGGTGGGTTGTAACTGTTGCAGCTTGGCCACTAACGTCGGCAGCACGGTTTGATTGTAATCTTCCGGGCAGCCAAGGCGCAGCGGTCGTTTATCCTGAAAATGCTGCAGTTGAGACAAGGATTCATCATGCTGCGTCACCAGATTTCGCGCATGAGTGGTGAGGCGCACTCCAGCATCGCTAAGGACCAAATAGCGCCCCTCTTTGATAAACAGCGAAGCGCCAATCTCTTCCTCCAATTTGCGCATTTGCGCACTGAAAGCCGATTGTGTGCGGCTGATCTGTTTTGCCGCCCGGGTAAAACTGCCCGTTTCGACAAAAGCAAGAAAACTGCGTAAAGCTTCAATGTCCATTGTTTGCCTCATCCATCGTAATTTTGAATAGGTTATATAAAAACTATCCGTTAGTCGCGCAGAAAAACTTGCCCTATTGTTTTGCGATATCAACTGAAAAAGGAATGACAATGAAGCTCTACATAGGAAATCAAAACTACTCTAGTTGGTCACTACGCGCATGGTTGGGGTTTGCTCAAAACGGACTGGAGGTCGAAATTGAAAAGCTCAAGTTGTTTACCCCTGAGTTTTACCAAACATTACAGGGAGTTACGCCTACAGGGAAAGTGCCTGCTTTAGTTGATGGTGAGCGGGTGGTGTGGGATTCCTTGGCGATTTTGGAGTACCTCAACGAAGTGAAATTAGGCGGAAAAGCGTGGCCTAGCGATGTGCGAGAAAGAGCCAAAGCGCGCGCCATCGCTTGTGAAATGCATTCAGGGTTTAGCGCATTACGCAATGAGTTACCAATGAACTGCCGCGCGAGGCGTAAAGTGGCACTTTCTGAACAGGCACGTCTCGATGTCGCCCGTATTGATGCCATTTGGAGTGAACAGATGGCGCAGTACCCGCAGCAATGGCTGTTTGGTGCCTGGTCGATTGCCGATGCCATGTACGCTCCGGTGGTTTTGCGTTTTATCACTTATCAGATCCCGCTGTCAGAGCAAGCCGCGCTCTATCGAGACAAAGTACTGCAAAGCGCCGCGATGCAGCGTTGGTTGGCGGAAGCGGCTCAAGAGAGCGATATTGTTAGCGAAGACGAAACGGGTGAAGAGGTTTCAATCTAACGGCTTCTCACCTTGTCGCTGAGGTCAGTATACCTTAGCGACAATCTGTCTCCACGTTATTATGATTTCTATCAAAAAGTGACAAAAAAAAACCTTAGCCCGGCATCGTATCGCTTATAGTTACTGACATGTAATCATAGCTGTATAGTCATCTATCCAGAGGGGCGAGACAATGTTGGTGCAATCTTTGCAAGTCCTTCTTGTCCTGTATGAGCGTGTCTCAATGGCTGGAGGATCGTATGGATAAATGGGCTCTACAGCGGGGGCGTTCTTTAGCGCTGAGTTTGGTGGTCATGGTGATCTTGACCACGTCATTGGTCATCGCCAGTTACGCCTTTCACACCTACCAACAGCGCATTGAGATGCTGGAAGAAGAGCTCCTTGGTCAAGCCCAAGAGAGCGCAGAGCGGCTAAGCCGTGCGATTACTACCGATTTGCAAACCGGTCATCTTGCTGATTATTCGCTCTTGGTGCAAACAGAAATGAAAACCGAGAATCATAAAGCGCTGCTGGCCATCTTGCTGGAAGCTTCTTGGTTAGAATCCGCCTCTGAACCGCCTTTCTCTGCCGTCGGTTTGATTAAAATGCCAACAGGTGAAGTGCGTGAGTTTATACCTAGCCAAGATGAGCACTTGCTCGCTTCTTCACTGTTTTTCCAGCAGCGAGAAATTAAAAACGCGGAGGGTACACTGCTTGGCTATGTCAAAGTGTATGGCAGTGGTGAAGAACTACAGCAGGAAAAAAGAAGCCTATTGCTGAACTCGTTACTCACGGCCCTTGGCCTGCTGCTAATGCAAACCGTGATCTCGGCAACCCTGATACGATGGATTTTGACCCGTCCGCTACAACGAATTACCAATACCTTAGTTGAGCGAGATGCCGATGGCTTACCCACCGCACAGGTTCATTCCTCTTCTTATACCGAACTTTCCTTATTGACCGACACCGTCAACGAGATGTTAGACGTAATTTGCAAAACACGAGATACATTGCGCGCGCAAACTGAGCGGCTGGAAAACGTGATCGAGGGGACCGATGCAGGCACTTGGTATTGGAATATTCAGACAGGTAAGACCGAGTTTAACCCGCGCTGGGCGGAAATTATTGGTTATCAGTTGCATGAACTAGGGCCTATTTCTATCCAAACTTGGCTTGCACTCCTTCATCCCGACGATGTAAAAAAATCAGAGAAAAAGCTGCAAGCGCATTTTGCTGGTGAGCAGGAGTACTACCAGTGTGAGGTGAGGATGCGTCACCGAGACGGACATTGGGTGTGGGTGATGGATCGGGGCAAAGTGGCGCTGTGGGATGAAAGTGGTAAACCGCTAGAGATGTTTGGCACTCACATTGACATCAGTGAAGATAAAGCGCGAGAGCAGCAGCTGGCACTCGCCGCCGATGTGTACAAATATGTTCACGAGGGAATTTTGATTGCCAATAGTCGCGGTTTGATTGTGGATGTTAACCGGGCGTTTAGCCAAATCACGGGTTACAGTCGAGAAGAGGTGATTGGTCAGTCGCCGAAAATGCTCAAATCCGGTATTCACGACCGAGCGTTTTATCACAATATTTGGAAGACCTTACACCTTGAAGGGTGTTGGCGCGGCGAGATCTGGAATAAACGTAAAAACGGCGAAATCTATCCTGAATTGCTAACCATTAGCCGGGTCAGCGATCCGGTAGAGGATGTTCGCTATGTCGCGCTGTTTTCTGATATTTCCGCGCTCAAAGAGCACGAGTACCACTTAGAAAAAATTGCCCATTACGACGCCTTAACCAAACTTCCTAATCGTCTTTTGCTGCAAGAGCGTCTGAATACGTCGATGCTGAATGCGAAAAAATATGGCCGCGCCATTGCACTGCTGTTTATTGATTTAGATGGCTTTAAAGATGTGAACGATCAATATGGGCACACGGCGGGTGATGAAGTGCTGTGCGTGATGGCACAGCGGATGAAAACCATTACCCGAGAAGAAGATACTTTAGCGCGCTTTGGTGGCGATGAGTTTATTGTGATTCTGTCGGATATTGATGATAAACACCGCACGACTCAGATCGTAACCCGTTTACTCAGCTCTATCGCTAAACCTCTGCATGTCTCAGGGTATGAAATGAGCTTGTCGGCCAGTATTGGTATCAGTCTATATCCAGAAAATCGTGATATCAGCGCTGAAAGGCTGATACAGCAAGCCGATGAAGCCATGTATCAAGCCAAACTGGCGGGGAAAAATGGCTACTATTTTTACCAAGCTTAACTGCGTCAATAGTGGCGCTGGGGGCATCTTAAGTGTTGTCATTGTTTTGTCGATACTTGTTAGCTCAGCATCCCCAAACTCTTAAGTTTGCGATAAATGGTGTTGCGGCTTATGCCAAGCAAACGCGAGGTTTTGCTGATGTTGCCTTGTGTCGCTTGGTAGGTTTTCAGCAAAGATTCATCGACAGTCGATTTGATGTCTTTGACCGCCGCTTCTTCCTCATAGTGAGGTTGCGGTTGGCCCAGTTTGCCAGCAAGGTGATTCGGCAGATGGCTGAGCGTCAGCAGCGCTTCACCTTGTGCCATCAGCGCGGACACTTTAAGCAGGCTATCGAGTTCGCGTAAATTGCCCGGCCAGTGGTAATCGAGCAACAGCGCCATTAGATGAGGGCAAATCGATTGATCGCTCTCGGCATAACGGCGGTGAATTTGCTCTATCAGCGTTTGTTTGTCGCTGCGCTGTTGCAAGCTCGGCAGTTCGATGATGAGGCCATTGAGGCGGTAGTAGAGATCCTGACGAAACTCGCCCTGCGCCACTAACTGTTCAAGATTTTTGTGCGTAGCGGCGATGATTTGTGTATCCACTTGCACACTCTGGTTCGAGCCAATCGGCAGAACAGTTTTATCTTGCAGTACGTGCAGCAGTCGGCTTTGCGCCGCTAAAGGCAGATCGGCAATCTCATCTAAAAACAAAATCCCTTTGTCGGCTTGGCGCACCTTACCCAGATAGCCCTTGTTACTCGCGCCAGTAAAAGCGCCCGCCTGATAGCCAAACAGCTCCGATTCAATCAGATCTTTTGGTAGTGCGCCGCAGTTAACCGCAACCAATGGCCCGTTTTTGCGCGCGCTGTTTTTGTGTAGCGCTTTTACAAACTCATTTTTACCCACCCCGGTTTCTCCGAGGATCAGCAAACGGATATCTTTGTCGATGACGCGGTTCGCTTGTTGCCAGCAATGCTCGACTCTGCTGTCGCCAAAGTGAAGATCGTTTGAGGCGCAAATCGCGCGGCTGCGGCGCTTTTTCTCGCCCAAGGTTTGGGTGGCAAACACCAGCGGATGCTGGGATGAACGCTGATGCAAAATGCTCTCCAGCGGCTGGCCGATCACCTTGTCTCGCGCTAACAACTGCTTGGCTACTTGGTTGTGCGCCAAAATTGTTCCCGCCTCATCGGCGATGATCACGCCTTGCCAGCCACTGTGCAGCAGGGAGGTTTCACAGGCCAAGTCGACCCGAATATGACTATCTGGGATCTGGTTTAGCAACTGATTTTCTACCTGCTGCACCATGTTTTGCACCAGCACTTGGGTGGAAAAATCATGCTTTTGCTCTTCGCTGGTGATGTCCAAAATACCGATCAACTGCCCATTGTGATCAAAGAGTGGGCTGGCAGAACAGCTGATAAAGCGGTGATGCTGTATAAAATGTTGATCGCCAATCACCGAGATGGGTTTGGCTTCGATTAAGGCAGTGCCAATCGCGTTGGTGCCTTTGAGCTTTTCCTGCCAGCAGGCTCCGGAACTTAGGGCGATTTCGGTCAGTCTTTCACGAAATTTCGGTTGTCCCCAACTGCCGATAATTACCCCTTCTGCATCGGTGAGAATCAAACGGCTGTCACTGTGCGCAAACAACTGATTAAAAAGGGGCAACGCATATTGACTGACGCTGTCAATCAGTACGCTGTTTTGCTGGCGACGATCTTTGAGCAGTGCAGCAGTTAAACGCACATCTTCTGGGCGTCGGCGCTGCTTTAGGCCGGCCTGTTCACTGCGATTCCAAGAGCTGGAAAGCCAATTGGGGTTAGTAACCTGTTGAAGTTGCATGACTGTACCATTTTGTCACAGTGAGAGTGTGCCATTTTGTAGCACTTGAACACTGGTGAACACACCATACTTCTGCTCAATCTGAACTCACCCAAGTTGTTATCGTTTGGTAATCATAGTTTTACATTTGTTTAACAACAAGCTTGTTGTTGTTGGCCTGTGACTTGCGTTGTTGAGTTGGACAACAGTGCGTTTCGACACTGTCAACACTGAACGAGAAACAAAAGGACGAGTTATGATCTATGCACAACCAGGCAGTGAAAATGCCATCGTTAGCTTCAAATCTCACTATGACAATTACATTGGCGGAGAGTGGGTGAAACCGGTCGGCGGTGACTATTTCGACAACATTTCTCCGGTCAACGGTCAGGCGTACTGCAAAGTCGCTCGCTCAGGAGAAGCGGACATCAATCTCGCGCTGGATGCTGCGCACAATGTCAGAGCGCAGTGGGCGAAAACCAGTGTTACAGAACGCTCCAATATCTTACTGAAAATCGCCGATCGCATTGAAGCGCATCTGGAAGAGCTGGCGGTGGCCGAAACGTGGGAAAATGGTAAGCCTGTGCGCGAAACATTGGCGGCAGATTTACCGCTGGTGGTTGACCACTTCCGCTATTTTGCTGGTTGTATCCGCGCGCAGGAAGGCAGCGCGGCGGAGCTTGATGCCAATACCGCGAGCTATCACTTCCCTGAACCGATTGGCGTGGTCGGACAGATCATTCCGTGGAACTTCCCGATGCTGATGGCGGCGTGGAAACTGGCACCCGCGCTGGCGGCAGGCTGTTGTGTGGTTCTGAAACCGGCAGAGCAGACGCCAACGTCGATCTTAGTTCTGATGGAAAAAATCGGCGATTTGATCCCGGCGGGTGTTATCAATGTGGTCAACGGATTTGGCGCTGAAGCCGGTCAAGCGCTCGCGACCAGTAACCGCATCGCCAAATTGGCCTTTACTGGCTCAACGCAAGTGGGCAACCACATCTTGCGCTGTGCAGCCGATAACTTAATTCCATCCACCGTGGAGTTGGGCGGTAAGTCACCGAACATCTATTTCCCAGACGTGTTTGACCACGAAGATGAGTATCTGAACAAGTGTATTGAAGGCACCTTGCTGGCGTTTTTCAACCAAGGTGAAGTGTGTACCTGTCCGTCACGCGTGCTGGTGCATGAATCCATCTACGATAAGTTTATTGCCAAAGTGGCCGAGCGGGCGAAAACCATCAAGCAAGGCAACCCGCTGGATACCGATTGTCAAGTGGGCGCGCAAGCCTCGCAAGAGCAGTTTGACAAGATCCTTAGCTATCTTGAAATCGGTCGTCAGGAAGGTGCAAAAGTGATTTTCGGCGGTGAAATCGCCCAGCAAGAAGATGCGTTGTCGCAAGGCTACTACATTCAGCCAACCCTACTGCAAGGTCACAACAAAATGCGCGTATTCCAAGAGGAGATCTTTGGCCCGGTGATCGCGGTGACCACTTTTAAAGATGAAGCAGAGGCCTTGGCGATCGCCAACGACACCGAATATGGCCTCGGCGCTGGGGTGTGGACGCGTGACCAGAACCTCGCTTATCGCATGGGACGTAATATCGAAGCGGGGCGGATCTGGATCAACTGCTATCACGCCTATCCCGCCCATGCGGCATTTGGCGGCTACAAAAAATCGGGCATTGGCCGTGAAACGCACAAAATGATGCTCAATCACTATCAAAACACCAAAAACCTGCTGATCAGTTACGATGTCAATCCACTTGGCTTCTTCTAAGTTGGCAGGTTAAATAAACCGACAGGTTAAACTTCACTCTAAGCCCTGAAACCTCAGGGCTTTTTTTATGGCTTGACTGGGGTTTTCTCACCTATCTGGTGCAAGTGCTGCAACTTAAAGGCGCATCTGCACGCAAATAGTGCAAAAAAATAAATTCATCAAATCAAAAGCTTAAGTTTCATTCACTGACCTTTAGCCAAAATGCCAGTGGGGTTTTTGGGAGCGAGTTCAAATTTCAGTATATCGTCTGGTTTTCTTATTTCTGCAACAGTTGTGGAATAAGGGTTGCACAGCTTTTGTGAATAAAAATGAGAAATGGTGGTTTATCTATGCATTTAACGTCGGAAGAACAACGCTGGCTGCCTTGGCTGGGGAAAACAGGCAAATTGGCGATGGGTAAAGCGTGCTTTATTAATCGCAACCGCAAGCACGCTTTGGAGCAAACTTTTGAAAATATTGCCAATACGCGGGTGCAAATTTTAACCACGTGGGCGAACAATCAATGGTCATTTTTGCAAGATGCCGCGCTCTACCTCTCCTCCAAAGCGCCCAATGAATATCACGAAACGCTGCAAAGGTTGCTCAAACGGGGCACGGATTTTTCCGAGCTGTTTATCGTAGAGCCCAATGGCACCATTGTGGAATCGACTTACTCTGGGCAAAAAACGCGTCAAGTGGCCGCAAAAGCGGCGCTAAAAAACGGCTTGCAACAACCATTTCTGCACGGTCCGTATGTCGATAAAATCACGTTGGCGATAGGCGCCTCGAGTTCCACTTTTCACGACCAAGTGACCCTGATGTTTTATCAACCGCTGCGCCAAGAGGGCAAGTTGCTTGGCTGTCTCTGCGGGCGAGTGCCGAATGATGTGATTGGCGATCTA
Organism: Vibrio sp. S234-5; assembly: GCF_000960595.1. Classification (NCBI taxonomy): domain Bacteria; kingdom Pseudomonadati; phylum Pseudomonadota; class Gammaproteobacteria; order Vibrionales; family Vibrionaceae; genus Vibrio; species Vibrio sp. S234-5. Next base: position 8,224 of record NZ_JZAM01000266.1, on the reverse strand, counting down.
ATTCAGCGCGAAGCCGGGCACATTTACAGCGAATCGGGCGATAACTACCTGTTTATGGTGCAGTCAAATTTTGACCCTGCGATAGCCCCTGGCGTAGCACTCTCGCGCTCGCGCTTTGAAGATAACCGTTTTTCGCATGGGGAAAATTTGAAATCTGGCGTGCATACCAAGTGGGGCGTGGTCAAAGTGCAGCACCATACTGAATTTGAGATTGTGTTTAATGATCCGAAAACGGGCAAGCTGCATCCCGGTGTGCGTGAAACCATCAAAAACGGCGCCAATTTGTATGTGCAATACCCTGGCTATTCCGATTACCGGCACATCCCGGTGATTGGTAAAGGGGTGACTTTCACCATGCCTGGCTCTTTGGATAAATGGGGCATGATGTGTGAAGCGGATCTGGAAGAGGTGTATCGCCATCGCTCTGTGGCGCAAAAACTGAATCAGCAGTTTGCATTGAGTATTTTTGCCCCGATGCTGCTGCCGTTTGCAGTCAGCTCTCTTTACCCGCTGAGCGAGTGGCAACTGCTGCTGTTCTCTCTGTTGATGGGCACTGTGGCGGTAACGCTGTTTCATCTTCTCACCGCGAAGCCACTGGCGAGGCATCTTGCTAGCATGACGCAAGTGATGCAAGTTTTGGCTGAGGGGGATGGCAACTTGACTCGGCGTCTCGATGCCAGTCGTTTTAAAGCCGATGAAACGGGCGATCTTGGCCGCTGGACCAACAGTTTTATCGACAGTTTGCAGGGGGTGGTCAAAGAGCTGGTGTTTGCCAGCAAAGAGGTGCAGAGCGTATCGCAGTCGATGTTTCGTCGTAGCCAGATGTTGCTGTCCAGCAGCGACTCGACCGCCACATCGCTCACCGACATGCTGACGTTAGCGGGGATTCAAAGCCAAGAGATTGCAGGGGCCAACGACACTGCCATCGAGATGAATGGCTTGATGCAGGACGCGGTACACGCCGCGCAGCAGGAATATCACAATGCTGCGCAAAGTGCCGAGCAGATCAAAACCATTGTCCAATCCTCGGCGCAGACGGTGGAAGAAGTGAACCGCGAAATGCAAAAGATCGGTGGCATTGTCGATCTCATCACGGAGATCACTTCGCAAACCAATCTCTTAGCCCTGAATGCGGCGATCGAGGCTGCGCGCGCGGGCGAGCACGGGCGAGGGTTCTCGGTAGTTGCCGACGAGGTGCGTGTTTTAGCCAACAAAACCTCGCAGGCGGCCAATAACATCGGCGAGCTGATGAAAGCGCTGCACAGCCAGTCCGAACTGGCGGTCAGCTACATGCAAGAGGGCATTGCCAATGTAGAAAGTAACACGCAGGTGGTCGACCAATCGGCGCAAAGTGAGCGCTTGCAAACCTCAGTTAGTGGCCTCTTCAAACGGATCCAAGATATCGCTCGCAACAGTGAAGAACACCGCCAAACCGCCGACGCCACCTCACACACCGTGGCGGAGCTTCAAGAAGCTTCTGGCCAGTTAGCGCGTCGAACGGCGTTGATGCAAAACTCATTGCAACGTTTGGATCAATTGGTCGGTCGCTTTGATGTTGGCAAAGCGTCTTAACCAAATGCCGCAGCAAAGTGTCTTAACAAATGTCTTAAAAAAGGGGAGGCACGCAGTGTGCCTCCCTTTTGTTATTAGCATTACCGAGTGGTTAGTAAGTGACCACTAGGTTTATACATATTGATTGTCTGAGCTATTAAACGAGAACATGCGGATTTCATCTCGCGCTTGCCACCCCGATTTTAGGTAGAAATCCTGCGCCGAGAGATTGTTACTCAGAACGAAAAGGTGGGTTTTGGCTATGCCTTGCTGCGCGAGGGCTTCGGTTGCGCTTTGCACCAAACGCTGAGCAATTTTCTGTCCGCGGTAGTGCAGATCGACTGCCAAATGTTGTAAGTAACCACGGCGGCCATCGGTGCCAACCAGCACGGCGCCAACCATGTGCTGCCCGCCAATCTGTTGTCCGTCAATCGCAACGAAGCTCAGCCCGGGGTTTTTGGCTAAATAGGCGGCGATGCTCGCGCGGGAGTCGGCGTCTTTAAGCGATAAGTTTTCTGTTTGTCCCCACAGCGTCATCACTGAGTCGTAGTCTGAAATGTCCATTTGACGAATTGTAATCACATCTTCTCCATTGCCTTCGGCAGCATTTGTTTTAGTGCGCTTTTCGCCGATATCATGCGGCCAATTCACTCATAAAGACAAGTAGCAATTGCTTGCCACTGGACAAGATGGCTCAGTGAGAGCCATCTTGTCCGTCCGCAGCTAGTTGGCGTTGGCTTGCAAGCTTAAGCCGCTAAAAGCGGAATAGCCGTTGAGCATGATGTGGTAGGTACCCGGCGTGGCGCTAGGGAATGTGCATGTTTCGCTATTCCCATTGCGATACGGGCGACAATCCCAGTTTTGCAGTGTCGGCTCTGAGCCAAATTTGACGTACAGATCCGCATCGCCGCTCCCACCCCAGCTTGTGATCTGCAGATTCTGTGACTGCGTCAGTTCAAAGGTATAGCGAAACTGAGTGCTGCGTGAGCCAGCGAGATTGTTGACCGGCACGCCATTTTTCAGCACGTTGCCGGGTTGCGGGGTTGAGTCTGCATTGGCCATCTCAATCGCGTAGGCTAAGCCCAGCTTAGTAAATTTTTCCGCGTGTGCGCCTTCAGCATCGGAGTTTTGCAGCGTGTCTCGGCCCGTATGAATATTGGGGTTTGAGTCATTGAACTTAGATTCAAACGGCATCGCGGCTGAGAAGCCTGCATTGTGCCACGAAGCGTGATCCGAGCAGGCGTAGCCGCAGCGATCATAGCCGTAAGTGAGTGATGGTAAATATTCATCAATCAAGTTGGCGAGAAACTGCGTGAGGTTACTGTCGGTGTAATCGGTGATAAACACAATGTCTTGCGCAGATCCTTGATAATTGGTCATATCCAGTTGCAACGCTGAGACGACTTTCTTACCTTGCGCTTGATAACGGTTAGCGATCTCTTGTGAACCGCGTAGCCCAACCTCTTCGGCGGCATACGCCATAAAGGCGATAGAGCGTTTGGGCTGGAAGTTGTTTTGTGTCAGCACGCGGATAACCTCGGTCACGGAGGCGATACCGGAGGCGTCATCGTCCGCGCCCGGAGCAATGCTCTGCTCGTTGGTGCGTGAGCCGATGGTGGAGTCGAGATGACCACCGATGACGATCCACTCGTCCGGCTTTTCACTACCAGTAATGGTCAACACCACCGATTTTTGGTTGTAACCACTATGGGCAATTTGCTCGACATTCGCACCGGGTAGACCTGATGAGAGTGAGCGCCATTGACTCGCGATCCAGTCAGACGCTTGTGCGCCAGAGGTTGTGGTGTAAAAACGGTTGTTGAAACTGGCGAGTGAGCTGATGACGGTGGTGATTTGACTGGCATCGACTTGCGGTAACCACGCGTTGACGGTTGCTTTTTGGGAAATATCAGGAATAGCGAAACTAGCAAGGGTTTGCGGCATGACGCTTGCGGCCATGGCACTTTGCGCTGATGCGTGCACCATATATCCCCCACAGCGATGATGCTCTTCGTGCATGTCATGGGAGAGCGCCGCGAGCTGGCTGCTGTCGACTTGCCCGACCCAAACCTCGCTGCTGCTCGCCAGCGTATTGGGTAAAATGGGCATTGCCCCAGAGCGAGTGACGGTCTGCACCGCATCCGAGCCGATCGAAATCCAGACTTTCTCTTCCTCGGCGTATGCCTGTGCAACGCTGCCTGCCAAGACCATAGCCAATAACGTTTTGTTGTATTTCATTATCTCCTCCTGAGATATTTATAAAATCAACAAAATTTAGAACAGAAATTCGTTTTATGTTAATTATTTGTTATTGCTATGCTTGTCATGATTTATTGGCAGAAAATTATCAATAACGGCGGGAATGAGTAGCAGCACGTGAACAGCTTAGGTGGGAAGATTCTCTGCTAAAGGATCAGCAGAGAAGTGGCTTCTCTGCTGATAAGGTACTAAACAAACAAGGTTTTACGCTTTGGCTGCTTGTTGTGGTTTCGCTCTGCGACGCGTGGAGGAAGGATTGCCACCATTTGGCTTGGCATTGCCTGATTTGCCAGCGTTTGCTTTAGGCTTACCTTGTTGATTGTTTGGTTTGGCGTTGCCGCTTTGCTTCGCGCGCGGTGAATTGCCTTTGTTTTCTTGGCCAGATTTCGGCTGGCTAAACTGACGTTTAGGCTTTTTCTGCCCGTTATCCGCAGAGTTTGCTGGGCGACGCTCACCGCCTTCAGCGTTTGTTTGTGGTTGCTTCGGTTTTTTCGGCTTTTTCGCTTTGATTGGGCGAGTATCGAGTTTGGACTCTGGCACTTCGTTGCTCGGTTTGAAGCCTTGCAGCTCATGGCGAGGCAAGAGCTCTTGGATCAAACGCTCAATTGCGAACAGTTCAGGCGCTTCCAAGGCGCACACCAGTGAGATGGCTTTGCCCGTTTCGCCTGCACGACCTGTACGGCCAATGCGGTGCACATAGTCTTCTGCCACTTTCGGCAGCTCAAAGTTAACCACTTGTGGCAACTGAGGAATGTCGATACCACGAGCGGCGATATCCGTCGCTACCAGCACACGAATGTCACCCGATTTAAAATCCGCCAGCGCTTTGGTTCGCGCACCTTGGCTCTTATTGCCGTGAATCGCCGCTGCTGAAATGCGGTTGTCATTGAGGAAAGCGGCAAGACGGTTTGCGCCGTGCTTGGTGCGGGTAAACACCAGCACTTGCTGCCAGTTACCGTCTTGGATCAGTTTCGCCAACATGTCTGGCTTTTTCTTCACATCGGATGGGTAAATACACTGCTCAACGGTGCGAGCAGTCGAGTTTGCCGGGCTAACCGAGATCTCCACCGGATTGTTTACCAGCCCTTTGGCCAGCGCGCGGATCTCTTCTGAGAAGGTGGCCGAAAACAGCAAGTTTTGACGTTTTGCCGGCAAAATCTGCAGAATTTTACGAATGTCGCGGATAAAACCCATGTCGAGCATGCGGTCCGCTTCATCCAGCACCAGTACTTCTAACTGATCAAACTTCACTGCGTTTTGCTGGTAAAGATCCATCAGACGCCCTGGGGTCGCGACTAAGACGTCGGCCCCTTTACGCAGGCGCAGCATTTGCGGGTTGATTTTTACCCCACCAAATACCACTGCACTGCTCAGTGGCAAGTGACGGCTGTACATAAACACGTTCTCTTGCACTTGCGCCGCAAGTTCACGCGTTGGCGTTAGGATCAAGGCGCGAACTTGGTTACTACGCACACGTGGGCCGTTGGACAATCTTTCAAGGATCGGCAGAGTAAAGCCTGCGGTTTTCCCCGTACCTGTCTGCGCGGCGGCCATCACGTCCTTGCCTTGTAAAATCGCAGGAATTGCCTGCATTTGAATTGGCGATGGCGTGTCGTAGCCTTTCTCCTGAATAGCTTTAAGGATTGGTGCAGACAGACCTAACGAGGTAAAACCCATATGTGATTCTCAATATAAATGGTAGGAAGCGTCGCCCATTTTTCAGGCGGCGAAAAGTGCGACATTCTGAGGCTTTTACCCGTCTACTTCAACCGATAATTGTCTCTTTTCAATTCAAGTGCAGAGTCGTGGCTTTTGTGAAGCACTTCTCGCTTTTGCTCATCAGGGCCCATTTCCTCTTTACCTCAACTTAACTTGGGGTTTTAGCCTGCATCTAGGGTTTAAAAAACAAGGAGATGATGATGAGAAGTTATGTTGAACACGCCAACATGTCGGTGGTGGACCACAAAAAACCATCCACTTTTTGACCAGTGCTGACGTGCACTTACGCAATGACTACACAATAACGATAGGCAGGCCATCTCACGGCGCAGTTCAGCGAGCTGACTGCGCGTCAGGGGAAGGCTATAACTAATGACAAAAAGAGGCGAGCAATGAAAACCTACAATGTGTTCTATTCGGTCAAGCAAGGCGTGAGTTGTAAGCAGGTGAGTAAACTGACCGATGAATTTGTCGCCCAGTTACGCACTCATGAGTTGATTGAATCGGCAATGAGTCAGCGCATCGTCAACAAAGGTAACTTTCCGGAGATGGCGGATTTTCATTTGGCGGTGAACTTTAAAGATCAAGCGCAGATGGATGCGTCGTTTCACACCATTCGGCTATCTTTAATGACAACTTATCCGCATGCCGACTTGATGCGTTCAGTGGCGGATTTTAAAGTGACGTTTAGCGAGTCGCTGAGCGATTTACCCGTGGCTTAAAATGAGGATGTTATGCAAAAGCAAAACCCAATTGAACTGCAAGCGATCGATCACCTTGTGCTGCGCGTGAGCGATCTGCCGCGCATGCTGCACTTTTACTGTGAGGTGTTGGGCTGCCAAGTAGAACGTGAATTAGCGGAGTTTGGCTTAACGCAACTTCGCGCTGGCAGTGCCTTGATTGATCTGGTGACCATTGAGGGCAAACTTGGTCAACAAGGTGGCCGTGCGCCGGGCAAAGAAGGGCGCAATATGGAGCATTTTTGTTTGCAAATTACTCCGGCGGATGAAGAGCAACTGCTGGAGTACTTTGCTTCACATCAAGTGACCGTGGACGAGTTTGTTGAACGTTATGGCGCACAAGGCTTTGGCCGCTCTGTGTATATTCGCGATCCAGAAGGCAATACGGTGGAGCTTAAACCGCAGGTGCGCTAAAGCACCGAAACAAAAAGAGCAGCGTGTGGGCTGCTCTCTGTTTCGCAAAGACGGCACTTTAGTCGGCTTGGCTTGGTGCTCGCCACCATAAAGGGAAGCACTGGCGCGGCTAAGCCATTACGCTTCCGTTCAAACTCATCGTGCTACCGCTCAAACTCATCACGCTACCGCTAAAAGCAACGTCTAATTAACGTTACCCGATTTTCTGGCAGATCGCCTCGGCCAGTTGGTGGCTGGCGATATTGCGCTCAATGACCGCATCCGGCACTCGGCCTTGTTCAATCACGCCAATCCAATCTTCGATCATGCTAGCAAAGCCTTTGCTGGCAAGCATCGGCGTCCAGTCGGCGAGGTGAAGTGTGCTTTGTTGCCCTTGTTGCCACAGGGTACCTTGGACAAAAGAGTCAAATTCCACGGCGCGGTTTTGATAGCTCGCGCTGACTCGCTCGCAAGTGATGCCAAACTGGCGGTTCATTGAGGCGTGCAGCAGCGTTTCGCCACTTTGCCACTGCACATCGACTCTGGCGAGCTTGCCATCGGCCATTTGATGGGTGAGGTAGACATCGCGCAAATCCGCTTTGGCATTGAGGTTAACGCTATCGAGTGGGTGAATGAAATCGTCAAAAAGGAAAGTGCGAACATCGCCAGGTAAATTGAGACGATGCTTTTCCCAGCGTAGAGAGCGCAGCTCTGCGCTCTCGCCATGCGCTAGTTCTGGAATATGCTGGTTAAACAGTGGGATATGGCGGCGATTGAATCCGACATACAAAGGCTGTTGCTGACGAATGGCTAACTCGTAGAGCGCTTCGACCTCTTTGGCATTATCAGCCAAGGGTTTATCCACAAATGTGGCGATGCCGTGCTGAAGGAAAAACGGTTCATCCGGAAAATCGATACCTGAATGGCTTTTCTGATACCATATCGCCAAAAATAGCCAGTTAATGTCAACTTCACTTCTTTACCATCGCTTTGGAATACGCGGCCCTTTCCATTATTGCTCTACAGAGTTTGATGGTGACGCGACCATCTTTCACGTAGCACACAATCCTCATATTAAATGTCCATCATGTCGTAGTCGTGATGTCATAAAAAAAAGGAGGTAAGGTTCGCCGTTTCATCGCTACGCCAATCGGCACTAGCCCCTGTTACATCCAGATAGCAAACCAGCGGATTGAATGCCGAGCTTGTAATACACTCGGGTATTTGCCGCTTAATTTTGCTCCTCGTCCCAAGGTGCGTTACACAAAGGGCTTTGAACAGTATGTTCTCTCCCTGTCAGCATTGAACGTCACCATCAATGCCATTGCCAAGCTATGTGGTGTCTGTTGGGATACAGTGAAAGATATTCAGAAGCATTACCTGCAAAAGCGATACTCTCAACCTTGTCTTAAAAACGTCACTCACATTGGAATTGATGAGATTTACTGTGGCTCAAAAAGTGGCTTCATGACGGTTGTGATTGATATGAAGACAAGTGCCGTCATTTATACAGAGAAAGGAAAGAAGGCCGAAAGCCTTGACGGTTTTTGGAAACGGAAGCT
>NZ_JZAM01000265.1:0-1081 GCF_000960595.1 Vibrio sp. S234-5 | reverse complement strand
AGTAGAGGGTGTGAACAACCGAATAAAGACGCTGAACAAAGTCGCCTATGGGTATCGTGATTGGGAATTTTTTGAGTTAAAAATCAAAGCCAGTCATGAGGCGAAGTATCGATTTTCCGGATGAACCCTATTTATGCTGCGTTAACATTGGTCTATGAAAAAAGTGGCAAGTACCTAAGAAAGAAGCAGCAAAGCTAAGGGTTCATTGCTAACAGTCAGCACAAGCCTAACAAACTGCTTAAGAGGGATTCGCAATGCGTGGCATTTTCAGCATGCGGTGAGTTTTGTGATTAAGTTGGTGTGCGGTAACTTTTGTAGTGCATTGCTCACCCCTTAGCAGGGCGTTATGCTTCATCACGTAAAATCAGTGGGTTATGGTTCTTCTTTGTTCCTTTGGCTTTTCAGTTTTGAGTTTGTCGGCAAGTTGGCTTCAGCGGGCGCTGTTTTCTGGACATCCATTCTTGGGCGCGAAAAATTCTGAGCGTTGCCTCAGTCAATTTTCGGGCAAGCGCGAGGTTATGGCGGTTGGCTCAATCAGCAATATGATCTTAGGTTTTTGAGTATTAGCGGCCAAAGTTCAATGTCTGATTTTCAAAATTATGAGTCATTCCAGTTTTTTGATTTTTGGCTTTTGTCTGTGAGTCAACGCTGAGTTATTCTTGGTTTTTGTAAAACGTAAGTCATTGAAGCTTAAGCATAACAAAGCGTTTAAGTGGGATTTGGCACGCGTGGCATTTTTAGTTTGCGTTGGGTTCAGTGGTTACGGCACTGTGCGGTAGCTTTTGTAGTGCGTGCCTGCACCCCTTAACGCGGCGTTAGCCCTTATTCGAAAATTAGGAAATTTATGTGACTAGTAACAATCGAGACTACCGATTCTTAACTCCTGAAGAAACGGATGAGTGGGAAAAAGTAAAACAAGAAGAGATCGTTAACCCTGGTAGCAGGGTAAAGATTCAGGGTTCGCGCATGTTATTGACGCACCTTTTTATCGAATTTCGGGATAAAATTTTTAGAAATAGATTGAATTAGCGATCTTGACGTGATCTTATACTGTTAAAAATAAAGCAGGATAAGACGAATA
>NZ_JZAM01000264.1:0-2474 GCF_000960595.1 Vibrio sp. S234-5 | reverse complement strand
TACTAAAAACCATAACACCCTCTAAAATATGAATTTTTAGCCATTCTATAAGTTAATGGTTGCACATAATGTTGTTTGCTTCACAGGAAAGGCACATAACGCCCTGCTAAGGGGTGAGCAATGCACTGCAAAAGCTACAGCACACCAACTTAATCACAAAACTCACCGCATGCTGAAAATGCCACGCATTGCGAATCCCGCTTAAGCAGTTTGTTAGCTTAAATTTCAGCACCTTAAGATTTACCAAGCCTGAGATTAAACCGATTTAGAAAACCAACAAACCACTTGAGCTTTGAAACCCGAATTGACTCAAACTTTGTGGCCTTTCATGCGATTTGAAAACCCGAAAATTTTGATAACTCATTTTCGGAAAACTCAAAGCGAAAGCAAAACTTCCAAAGCGACTTTACGCCAAACTGGCTAACCTCGCGCGATCCCAAAACTCAATTGAGGCAACGGCTCAAAACTCGCGTTGGCAAACAATGCTGATTTGCCGAGAAACCGGAACGAGCTGCCAAGGGAAGAAAAAACAGGCTGCAATCAATTGATTTTCATTGTTTTAAGCTAACGCCGCGTTAAGGAGCGCAGGCACGCACTACAAAGGTGACCGCATCACGCCCTAACCACTAAACAAACCGCAAACCGAAAATGCCACGCGTGCCAAGTCCCTCTTGAACGCTTTGTTATGCATTACAAACCACCGGCTAAATCCAGAAAGTTACCTGTAGAAAATGATGATTTTTCAGACGCTAACCAATAAATGGCCTCAGCGACTTCAGCAGGCAAACCACCCCGTTGCATTGGAATTTTATTTTTGAGTCGTTCTATACGGTCAGGCTCTCCACCGTCAGCGTGCATATCGGTATAAATCAATCCAGGGCGAACACAGTTAACTCTGATACCTTCCGCAGCAACTTCCAACGACAGACCTTTTGTTAACGTGTCAATTGCACCTTTTGACGCTGCATAATCGATGTATTCATTCGGTGAACCTGTTCGAGCGGCTCCCGAAGAAACATTAACTATGACACCTCCGAGACCATCATGACGAGTTGACATTCGTTTCACTGCTTCACGACAACACAAGAAATAACCTGTCACATTGTTTATGAGAATTGAGTTAATCCTCTCTGCGCTCATTTCGTCTAAGCGCATCTGCTTCTTTAAGATACCAGCATTATTGACAAGAACAGAAACAACACCAAGCTCTTGGTCAACGGTTTCAAACAGTTTAACAACATCACCTTCTTTGGAAACGTCAGCTTGAACCGCAATACAATGACCACCTAACGCTTTGATTTCTTCCACGAGAGTATTAGCAGCCTCAGCATTAGATTTGTAATTTATGCATACGGAAAAACCGTTTTGAGCAAAAAGCTTTGCTGTCGCTGCACCAATCCCTCGGCTACCGCCAGTAATAACAACTACTTTTTGAACGCTCATTATTCATCCTTTTAACGCTGAATTTGATGTAATGCATAACGCCCAATTAAGGTGTGAAGCACGCAACCACAACACTCAATTTAACCGCCGTAATCACCGAACTTAACCCAAACTAAAAATGCCAAGCGTGCTGAATCACTCTTAAATTGTTTGTTAGGGCAATTTTTATAGGCTTGTAACTTTGACATTCCTCTTACTATTTTTCGTTTCACGCCAAACCTCTACTCTAAACTGATCTACAGCAGGAGCTGGATTTCTAGGTTGTTGAGGCTTCCGTGGTTGCTTTTGGGGCAGATGAGGAATGGCTAACTCTTCTCCATTCACGTCAACTAGCTTCAATTCCATTTGCTGTGGAATTACTTGTGTTTTCTCCAAAGATTCTTTGAGGTCATTATAAAACTCTGGAGCCTCCTCTAGCTCTGCACCGAAGATAGCTTCCGTTTCTTGCATTGCCATTTCGACAGTTAATTCACCGCGCTGAACTTTGATAAAAAGGTTTTCTAGACGAGCAAGAGATTCCCCTCGTTTTCGCAACTTAGGCTGAACTCGACTTAGATCAAATGGTGAACTAGCTCTTTCGCCTAGATAATCACCAACAGCCTTAACTTGATTATTTATTGTTTGTAGACCGGAGATGAATGAACCATATTGGGCAATACCAAAATACAAAACACTCGCGGTAGCAAGTATTTTACCTTTGGCTTTTATTGAACCTTCCTCAACTTCTAGAACAAGAGAGTAGTCACTTAGCTCCAAGTTTTGGCCAACATAAGCTTCCCATTCGTCAAAAAGCTGTGTCGAATAGTTTTCAAAGTCCTCGCGAGGTAAACTTGGCACTCCGATATAGAAATCAATTGTACCTATATTTGCCATTTTTACTCCTTCCGCCAAACTAGAATTGCCCTAACGCCCGGTTAAGGGGCAGCCAACGCCACAACCAAGCTTCCGCATAACACCGTAACCACCAAAACCAACGCATAATAAAAATGCCGCGCGTTGGCTGTCCCTCTTGAACCGTTTGTTATGTTTAA
>NZ_JZAM01000263.1:0-402 GCF_000960595.1 Vibrio sp. S234-5 | reverse complement strand
AAATCTGTCGGGTTGTACCCCCCTTTGGCGATGTCGGTTGCTGGCGGTGCCGTCCGCTCTTGCTGCGCTGGTTTTCGACGCGAGAAAAGCAGCGCTGATGGGCCTTCTTTGCGCTCAATCGCCAGTTTCCATGCTATTGCTGATTCCACTGGGTAACGTGGGCGCCATGTGCTCATGTTTGGTGTTAGACGTAGCGATGCGATTTGCTCAACGGGTTGGTGAGTTGGGCCATCTTCACCCAAGCCGATAGAATCGTGCGTGTACACTTGGATGTTCTGAATCTTCATCAGAGCCGCCATACGCATTGCGTTACGTGCGTATTCCATGAACATCAGGAAGGTTGCGCCGTAAGGAACAAAACCACCGTGTAGTGCGATACCGTTCATAATAGCCGTCATACCA
>NZ_JZAM01000262.1:0-511 GCF_000960595.1 Vibrio sp. S234-5 | reverse complement strand
ATTAGCCCCTCGAAATTAGCCAACGACTGCACATTCGAGATAGTGCGGGTTAGACATTGGAGAAATTGAACTGCTTCAACGGTTTGAAAATACCATCGGTTTACTGTGGCTTATCGGTTGCTTGATCATTGCCACATCTTTTGACTCGATTCTTTTCACTTCCAAAGGCGGCGCATCTTCAGTGACCATTAAGCCTAAGTTCTCATCTTCTAAGATCAACATATACCCTTCTTTAGGGATCGTTTTAATCTCACACATGACGCCTTCCAACATTTGTAAGGATTTGCGCAAGTTTGAAATCGCCTTTGTAAGTGACGTTTCACTCACTAACACTTTTCCCCAGACTTTGTCCTGAATGTCTTCTTTGGAAATGACCACATTAGCATTCTCACACAATAGTTTTAGAATCGCTGACTCACGTCCACCCAAGCTAATAATTTGCTCAGGGCTGATTACTTCTCGTTTTAGTGTGTCGAAGATAACTTGGTTACCTAACAAGTAGTTTCTTAAC
>NZ_JZAM01000261.1:0-1182 GCF_000960595.1 Vibrio sp. S234-5 | reverse complement strand
AATTGGAACTGGATTGGCTGGCATAGTTATCTCCTTAAAAATCTAGGCGACAACTATGCTGACACAGGGGGAAAATGGGTGATCGGATAATCCCGAAATGACTGATCGGAATGCTCCGAAATACGCAGCTAGAGCACGGTGTAAGTCGAGACCATACGAATTACATTCAGAACCACTCTTACGGCGATGTTGCTGAAACTAACTACATCATATACGCCTTTTATAAAGAGAAAAAAGCCGCACTCAAGCTGCTTGAAAAACTGGTAAACAAAGCGATTGTTAAAGCAAATCAGTATCAAGCGAAACGCTGCCATCAAGAAAGTATTAGTGTTCAATCACAGCTGCAAGAAAAAGGCGAATCAGATAACTTGAGATTGTTCGGCTAAAAACAGCTTTTGATATGTTGGCTTCAGCCTTAGATAGGGGGCTTGCAGCCTATGGCTGCAAGGATTTTTGAGAATACTTTGAGGCGGTCGTGGTGGTTACCTTAATGATAAATGAGCTAAACCTCTTAATCCTAGCTATGACTGATTACCCCTGTACGCGGGTAAAGTTAATTTTAACCCCTTGAGGGGTTAAAAGTACTAGTATCCTCTACAGGGGATAATTTACATTAGAGGCAGATATGCTCATAACAAGTTCTAAGCAGCTAGGAATATACTTGCGTGATGTACGCAGGAATCAAAGGCGAAACCAAACCAAAGTCGGAGAGATTGTTGGTCTAAAGCAGACAACAGAAGTGGCCCCCGATTTTCGGACATGACTTTAAGTGGTCGATCTGTTTTGATAGTACCCAACAATACAGGGACAGATTATGACTAGAAAACGTAGAAACCACTCTCCTGAGTTTAAAGCTAAGGTGGCACTCGATGCCGCTAAAGGCGATAAAACCGTCGCTGAGTTAGCTCAGAAATACAACCTGCACGCTAACCAAATCTCGACATGGAAAAAGGAGCTGCTTGAAAACGCAGCCATGATTTTTGCCACCGAAAATCACACAGGAAAAGAGAATTCCGAAGAAGTGGACAAACTTCACGCCAAGATCGGTCAATTGACCATGGAAAATGATTTTTTGGCCAAAGTGCTCGGTCGTTAGACCGAGCCCAGCGAAAGAGTTCGCTGGTTAAATCCACCCCATTGCCGATAAAGCGCCAGTGTGAGCTGCTCAATATTGATCGCTCT
>NZ_JZAM01000260.1:0-1100 GCF_000960595.1 Vibrio sp. S234-5 | reverse complement strand
GGCCCGCTAGGCCAAGGCATCACCAACGCTGTTGGTATGGCAATGGCTGAGAAAGCGCTCGCAGCGCAATTCAACAAAGAAGGCCACGACATCGTCGACCACTTCACTTACGTGTTCATGGGTGATGGCTGTTTGATGGAAGGCATTTCGCACGAGGCTTGCTCTCTTGCTGGTACGCTAGGTCTAGGCAAACTGATCGCATTCTGGGATGACAACGGCATCTCTATCGATGGTCACGTCGAAGGCTGGTTCTCTGACGATACGCCTAAGCGTTTTGAAGCATACGGCTGGCACGTTATCCCAGCAGTGGATGGTCACAATGCTGAAGCGATCAACGCAGCAATTGAAGCCGCTAAAGCGGATCCTCGTCCTACGCTAATTTGTACGAAGACTATCATCGGTTTTGGTTCACCAAACAAATCAGGCTCGCACGACTGTCATGGTGCACCGCTAGGCGCGGAAGAAATTGCCGCAGCGCGTGAATTCCTAGGTTGGGAACACCCAGCATTTGAAATCCCTGCTGATGTATACGCACAGTGGGATGCAAAAGCCGCAGGCGCTGCAAAAGAAGCCGCTTGGAACGCGAAGTTCGAGGCATACGCAGCCGAGTACCCTGAGCTTGCCGCAGAGTTCAAACGCCGCGTAAATGGCGAACTGCCAGCGCAGTGGGAAGAGAAAGCAAGCCAAATCATTGCTGATCTTCAAGCAAACCCAGCAAACATTGCGTCACGTAAAGCATCGCAAAACGCGCTAGAAGCGTTTGGTAAAATGCTGCCAGAATTCATGGGCGGCTCTGCTGACCTAGCGCCTTCTAACCTAACCATGTGGTCGGGTTCTAAATCTCTAGAAGCGAACGACTTCTCTGGTAACTACATCCACTACGGTGTACGTGAATTTGGTATGACTGCTATTATGAACGGTATCGCACTACACGGTGGTTTTGTTCCTTACGGCGCAACCTTCCTGATGTTCATGGAATACGCACGTAACGCAATGCGTATGGCGGCTCTGATGAAGATTCAGAACATCCAAGTGTACACGCACGATTCTATCGGCTTGGGTGAAGATGGCCCAACTCACCAACCCGTTGAGCAAATCGC
>NZ_JZAM01000026.1:0-595 GCF_000960595.1 Vibrio sp. S234-5 | reverse complement strand
TACCTTGCCGATCAAGTAAGGATTACGTCACCGCAGCCAAACCAAAAGCTTCCATGGAACGCGGTATGGGCGTTAAGTGGACCACCTCTCTTAGCCAAATTTACACCAACGACTACCAGTATTACGGTAAATGGGCGGGTGTTTACCACTACGCAGGTTGTTCAAACGAAAACCTATTACCAGAAGAGAACTTGCCGCGTTTGATCTACGGTTTCAAACCGAAATTCCAATACGTGTTCACACCAGAATTTGAGCGCGGAGAAGAGCCCAAAACGGAGATGATTGCACGAGCGGGCATGAAAGAAGTTGACGAAGGTTTCTCTCGCAATGCGTGTAACTGGTACGATCAAGGCACAACGAGCCATTACACTGAAGCGCAAATTCGCTTCACGATTGATTGGGATAAGCTCACCGTTATCACTCAATAAACGTTTCACTTACCAGACTGAAGGTTTGTGGATTGTAATGCGGCTCCAGTAGCCGCATTTTTTGTGTTAAAAATCTGACCGCAAACGTATTAAGCCTTTAAGCCCAGCATCGCGCCGAAAATGACCAAACCCGCCCCACATGCTTGATTGAGTCGATGCTTAATCTT
>NZ_JZAM01000259.1:0-2537 GCF_000960595.1 Vibrio sp. S234-5 | reverse complement strand
GCGCTGGAAATATTGAGCAGCTCACACTGGCGCTTTATCGGCAATGGGGTGGATTTAACCAGCGAACTCTTTCGCTGGGCTCGGTCTAACGACCGAGCACTTTGGCCAAAAAATCATTTTCCATGGTCAATTGACCGATCTTGGCGTGAAGTTTGTCCACTTCTTCGGAATTCTCTTTTCCTGTGTGATTTTCGGTGGCAAAAATCATGGCTGCGTTTTCAAGCAGCTCCTTTTTCCATGTCGAGATTTGGTTAGCGTGCAGGTTGTATTTCTGAGCTAACTCAGCGACGGTTTTATCGCCTTTAGCGGCATCGAGTGCCACCTTAGCTTTAAACTCAGGAGAGTGGTTTCTACGTTTTCTAGTCATAATCTGTCCCTGTATTGTTGGGTACTATCAAAACAGATCGACCACTTAAAGTCATGTCCGAAAATCGGGGGCCACTTCTGTACTTGATGGTGCAGATTTAAACGACATCGTAAAGTATGTTCTGTTTTTCGCCTTGCCAATCAGTGTTTCTATAGGCTTGCTCGGATCTGTTCAAGGTTTGTTATTCTTTCACCTTAACCGTTGGCAGTTAGCCAGCTAACAAACGCTTCAAGAGGGACAGCCAACGCGCGGCATTTTTACCATGCGTTGGTTTGAGTGATTACGGTGTTATGCGGGAGCTTAGTAGTAGCGTTGTCTGCCCCTTAAGCGGGCGTTATATTCTCCCTCGTTCCGTAAACTTTCCGTACTAATTGAATGTGCTTTAAGTTTGGACTATAATCTCTCAACATTACGGAATGTATCCGTACATAGGAGGGGTTATGGCAACGGCACGTTTAGATATCCGCCTTGATGAAGAGATCAAGGCAAAAGCCGAAAAGGCATCGGCTTTACTTGGTTTAAAAAGTCTCACTGAATATGTGGTGAGGCTTATGGACGAAGATGCGACTCATGTTATTGAGGAGCATGAAAGTATTATGGTTAAAGACAGTGTTTTTGACGAGTTTATGGCTGCGTGTAATAAAGTAAAAGTACCGAATCAAGCTTTGCTTGAAGCTGTTAAATATACAGAGAAGAGCGGTATCAAGTGAGTTGGGGCAAAGAGTTTGTAGAACTTAGTAAATCAAAGCATGACCGCGACTCATTTGACTGTGGTGAGCAAGAGCTAAACACATTTATCAAAACTCAAGCTGCAAAGCACATGCAAGCAGGTATTAGCCGAACAATGGTTTTACCTAGTGCTCAGCCACTGTTAAATCAAAAATTTGCTATTTGTGCATTTTATAGTGTTGCCCCGAGCTCAATCAGCCGAGAAACATTACCGACACAATTAGCAAAGAAACTACCGAGATATCCAATCCCTGTTTTTCTGTTGGCTCAATTAGCGGTGCACAAAGAATTTCACGGTTCTGGACTTGGAAAGGTCAGTCTAATTCGTGCGCTGAAGTACTTGTGGGAAGTGAATCATCACATGAGGGTATACGCAATTGTTGTGGACTGTCTGACAGACTCCGCTCAAGCGTTCTATACGAAGTTCGGTTTTGAAGTGTTGTGCGAACATAATGGGCGTATTCGTATGTTCTTACCAATGAAAACGGTAGAACAGCTTTTTAATCAATAGGCTACGAATATAACAAACAATTCAAGTGGATTCTCAACGCGTGGCGGTTTTACTATGCGTCAGGTAAAGTGCTTTACGGTGCAATGCCGCGGCTTAGCCAGTGCGTTGCTCACCACTTAATTGGGCGTTAGCCGTCATCAATAAACAAAGTTTGCCTAATGAGTAAAAAGGGTGTGGTTTTTACTCATGATTAAATTTGAATTTGATGAAAACAAAAGCAGAAGTAATCTCGAAAAGCACGGTATTGATTTTCATACAGCTCAAGGGTTGTGGAATGATTCAGATCTTATCGAGATCCCTGCTAACACGAGTGATAAGCCCAGATATTTGGTTGTCGGCTTACTAAACGGTAAGCATTGGTCAGGAGTAATTACCTACCGAGGTACGAATATCAGGATCATCTCAGTTCGGCGTTCACGGAAAGCGGAGGTAAGCCTTTATGAAAGCGCATGAATTTGATGCCAAGTTTGAAAGTGACGACGATGATATCGTAATGGACTTGGATCTATCGCAAGCTAAAAGACCGATGCATAAGCAAAAACGAGTCAATGTAGATTTTCCAGCCTGGATGCTTGAGTCATTGGACAGAGAAGCGAGTCGTATTGGTGTAACACGTCAATCAATCATTAAAATTTGGTTGGCAGAAAGGTTAGAGAGCGTGTCTCATCATTCAAGTGTGAGATAAACGGCTAACAAAGCATTTAAGAGGGACTCACAACGCGTGGCATTTTTGCCATGCGTTTGTTTTTGTGATGAATTTGCTATGCATTGAGTGCTTTTGTGCGTTGTTCGCCCCTTAATGCGGCGTTAGGCGCTATTCACTTTAGGATTAGGGATGAACGTAGAATTTAAAGTGATCAATTTGGCGCAAGATTATGATTTTTGCGTAGCTGCTCGAAAGGACGCTTACTATTGCAGCTTCAAAACCTA
>NZ_JZAM01000258.1:0-393 GCF_000960595.1 Vibrio sp. S234-5 | reverse complement strand
GCCCTTGATCATTGGTGCTCAGTGCATTCAGACTTATCTGCATAACTGGCGTAGAGAGAAGACGTGTTTCGAGCTCATCTAACAGTGCACTTCCTGCCCCTTGCCCATAATGTAACGGCGAGACATAGCAACACGTTACCAACGCCGTTTTATCTTCACTGGTGTGGTTAGGCAACTCGTAACTTAAAAACCCGACGATTTCCCCTTGTTTCTCAACCACGATCAATTGAGCCAGTTGCTCCGTCATAACTCGTGTCCACATCCTTTCTCGGCGCTCAATGGTAAACTGCTCTATATAGCTTTGTGGCATTAACCCTTTGTACGCCACCTGCCACGAATCGACATGTATTTTAGCAATTTGAGCTGCTTCTTCTCTAACAGCATTCCTGACTG
>NZ_JZAM01000257.1:0-1279 GCF_000960595.1 Vibrio sp. S234-5 | reverse complement strand
CAGGGTTCGCGCATGTTATTGACGCACCTTTTTATCGAATTTCGGGATAAAATTTTTAGAAATAGATTGAATTAGCGATCTTGACGTGATCTTATACTGTTAAAAATAAAGCAGGATAAGACGAATATGGATTACAGCGAATTTAAAGAGCATTTTAGCATATTGAGTGATACTCGTCAGGCAAGAAAATCGACCTATAATTTCTTCGAAGTGATGTTCCAGGTGGTGACAGCGATGCTGTGCGGAATGAAGACTTGGGATGAAATCGAAGGCTTTGGTGAGGAAAATTTAACCTGGTTTCGTAAGTTTAGTGACTACTCTTCTGGTGTGCCTAGTCACGATACCTTGGCGCGAATAGTGGGTTTGATTGATCCAGATGAGTTTTCATTGTGTTTCGTTCGATGGTGTAATGATATTCGGCGAGAAAAATCCTTAGTGACCCATCATGTTGCCATAGATGGCAAGTCATTAAAAGGTACGTATGATTATAGTAAAAACAAATGCTTAACTCATATGGTGAACGCGTATTCTGTAGATACTGGCCTTGTGCTAGGGCAGTTGAAAACGGATGAAAAATCGAATGAGATCACGTTAATTCCCCAGATATTGAAATTAATCCAAGTTGAAGACCGAGTTATCAGCCTAGATGCCATGGGATGTCAAAGAGCCATAGCGGAAGATATTGTTCTTAGAGGCGGTGACTATTTAATGTCCGTTAAGGATAACCAACCTCGTTTACATGCTCTTTTTCAATCTCATTTTTCTTTTGAGAAATTGGCAGAATATTCGTCTCACGCAGTAGAGCAAGAAGAGGCAGGTAAACGTGGTCGCAAGGTGATAAGGACCTACATCACGGTCCCATTTACCCAAGAATTTGGTGATTTTGCTGTTGATTGGAAAGGTTTAAAAACATTATGTATAGCAGTAACTTACCAGAAGTCGAATAGTGAATCATCGGGAAGTCTTGGTATTCGGTATTTCATCTCATCGAAGGAACTGACGCCGGTTAGTTTTGGCGAATTGTGTCGTGGTCACTGGGGTGTAGAGAGTATGCATTGGTGGCTGGATTGTGTGATGGGAGAAGATGATAGCCGCATTACTTATCAGCATGCGGCAGAGAATCTTTCGCGCATACGTCAAATGTGCATGAACTTGATAAAGTTAGTAGAAATGAAAGGCACTTTGAAAAGGCGGCAATTAAAATGTGCGTTAAATACAGAGTTTCGAGAGCACGTGTTATTTGGGACTTAACAATTATTTAACTCATGCGCAAGCCGTG
>NZ_JZAM01000256.1:0-2616 GCF_000960595.1 Vibrio sp. S234-5 | reverse complement strand
GAGTCGGCAAACGAGAGACTGGAGTTATATCGATGAGGTGTACTTGAACCCTGAAAAGTGTGCAGCGTAATCATTCACGTTACTAAATTGTAAAAAAGACGACAACTTGCTTGAAAAACAGCGGAAACGAGCGATCGCAATCACCGAAATACGCAGCTTTTGTCTCTATAAGGCTCAGCATATTTCTCCTAAGGCCGTTGGAATGCTGAAAGCTAAGTGCAAAACCGTTCTTGATTTAGTTGGAAAATCCCATCTCCCTTTAATTCGCAGACGCGATGCAGAAGACGCAATGCAGCTATTGCGACATTACCCCGTAAACATGAAGAAACACCCCCAGTTCAAAGGCCTAACAGCCAAAGAGGCGGTTAAACTCAATACTTGCTACGCTCACTTCTCATTTGTGACATCCTTTTTTGGAGTTCTTTCTTTAGGATGTTGAGAGCATAAGGTTTCAGTGTTTTCCATTTCTGACATTCATCACGAGTTCTGGCACAACCCAAGCACCAACCTTTAGGATTCGAGAAATCGCAAAGATCGATGCAAGGACTCTTCTGTTTTTTCATACCGTTAACCTTAAATTAGCTGTGTTCAAGTAACCATATTTATAAGCGAATCATATTAAATAGCCCCTACGAAACTCATCTTCGTAGAGGCTAGACTTAGCTTAATTACGGAACACGCTTCATTTCTGCGTAATCACCATTCGTTTTCAAGATAACCATCACTGTTTTGTCGTTACGGTTACGGAAAAACCAGCCGTGATTACCCGTGAAAGCAGCCTCTAACTCACCTTGATCGTCAGGTACGCCACGGCCTTTTTCATAGCTAATCGAATTTCCATTGCCATCACCATGAGTGTCGTAGTTGACAGGGCCACCTTTCGATGTCCATTCAAATTGAGCAATTTGGCCTTTTTCCATGACCAACTTAACTTCTGCACCTTGGCCTGGTTTCAGTGAAAGCATAATTTTGTCTTTCCAAACTGGCTCCACTGCAACAGCAACGTCAGGTTTTGTAGAAGACACCTCAAGTTGTTGAGGTGCTACTTCAGGTTCCGCTTTAACAGGCTCGTTTTGAACCGCTTTAGTGGCGTCTACGACTGCACTATTAGCTTGGTCTTCTTCTGCTTCTTGGGCTAATTGAGCCTTAATCTCACCCATTTCAGTTAATCCCAGCGCTCTGCCCATTCCTGTTGGGTCAAGAGCGTACTCAGCAGGCAAAATGACGGTGATGAGCAGTACAATAGCGGTTCCTAGAGCAATAAAGGTTGAGCGAACAAGCTGTTTGGTTGTCGGTAGCTCGGCACGATTTGGCATATCTGTGTTGTACATGATTGATTCCTTTTTCTTTTTACTGAGCAACAACGTAGCCCGTTAGTTGATAACCGATAAGCATGAAACCAAAGCTCATCATAACGACATTGACTGAGTAGGCTTGACGATAAAAACTGGTATGTCGCCTCCAAAAGCCCATCACAATCAAAATGGTGCCTAGGGCAATCAATTGCCCAATTTCTACACCCATGTTGAACGCCAGTAGATTAGGAATTAATCCGTCAGGAGAAATATCATATTCAATGATCTTCGACGACAACCCAAAACCATGACAGAACCCGAACAACAAGGTTGCGAGTTTTGTATTGGGCTGTACGCCAAACCATCGCTGAAACGCGCCTAAGTTATCCATTGCCTTGTAGACCACAGATAACCCGATGATGGCATCGATAATGTAACTGTTAATGCCAATATTAAAGTACACACCAAGCAGCATGGTAGACGAATGTCCGAGCGCAAAAAGGCTCACATACAACGCGATGTGTTTCATTTTGTAGAGGAAGAAAATCACTCCAAATAGAAACAGGATATGATCGTATCCTGTCACCATGTGCTTCGCACCTAGATACATAAACGCAATGATACTGGTGCCTGTGATTTCTTGGATATAACCTTTGTCACCCTGTGCCACAGCATGAGCAAAAACGTCAGTGCTCATTACCATGAGTAAGGCGAGAATGAGATAAAGCATCCCCTTACGAAGCGACGTCGCCATACCGATAGGCAACGTACTCACTTCGCGTAAAGAAAGTAAGTTCATAGTAACTCCATTGTTTGTTGAATCTTCTTTAGCCGCTGATTGCGGCAGTTATCAAGTAAACAACAACGCTCTTGGAGGACGCTCTATTTTGAAGGGTTTATGGATAGGCGTTCCGCTGACTTGCCTGCCATAGGTTGACACCATCACTCTCGTAAAGACGGAATGACTCAGCGCTTTTAATGTTGCACTGTCATACGTGTGATTATGATTACTCGCATCATGTTGAAATGAATACTCATCATCGACGTCATGTGAATGGCTGGAGGAATGGGAGTTTGCATGGTCACTATCGATAACCGATATCGCCGACAAGCTATGAGAACGAAACTCACCTATCGCAGACGTAGTCGTCCCCAATGCGACGATAAGTAGCATCAGCAAGCTAATACATTGTGCTGAGGAATCCCCTAATGATTTTGATAAAAATCATTAAGTTAAGGTAGATACACATCTTGTCATATGATCAAATGGTTTCGCCAAAAATCAATAATCAGACAACAAGATGTGCGAACTCGATATTTT
>NZ_JZAM01000255.1:0-403 GCF_000960595.1 Vibrio sp. S234-5 | reverse complement strand
TGTAGAGCCCAACAAAGTCAATCCTTTTTCAATGTTATTGTCCGCAGTGTTTATTGGCATTGTTGGTGCGGGATTCTATCTATTCGGAATAGAGCCGACATTAAATCCGGAATATGAAAACATGGGTTTTAGTTGCCAAGGTAAAACTTACTGTAGTGAGATGGTATCGTGCAACGAAGCTAAGTTTTATCTATCAAACTGTCCTAATGTCAAAATAGACGGTGACAACGATGGTATACCGTGTGAAAGCCAGTTTTGTGGCAACTGGTAGTATCGGCATAACAAACTGTTCAAGAGGGATTCGCAACGCGTGGCATTTTCATTATGCGTTGGTTTAAGTGATTAAGGTGGTAGCGGCGGCTTCGGTATTGCGTTGCCCACCCCTTAACAGGGCGTTATGTGC
>NZ_JZAM01000254.1:0-867 GCF_000960595.1 Vibrio sp. S234-5 | reverse complement strand
TAGGCAGGGTGTGTAAGCGCTGTGAGGCGTTGAGCTAACCTGTACTAATTGCCCGTGAGGCTTAACCATACAACACCCAAAGGGTTTTGGTGGACTCGATACAAGAACGAATTGAATGTGTTGAAAAGAACTTAAACAGCTTTCCAGATTATTCTCTAGAAATAGAGAGAAAGAATTTGCTTGGCGACCATAGCGTTTTGGACCCACCTGATTCCATCCCGAACTCAGAAGTGAAACGAAACAGCGTCGATGGTAGTGTGGGGTCTCCCCATGTGAGAGTAGAACATCGCCAGGCTTTATATATTGTTATCCGTTATACGGATAACTACATCGTCAGTGTACTAATCTGTTGATGACAATTTGTGGAGAGATGGCTGAGTGGTTGAAAGCACCGGTCTTGAAAACCGGCGTACGTTAATAGCGTACCTAGGGTTCAAATCCCTATCTCTCCGCCACTTTTAAATGAGCAAAGCTCTGATTTTTCAGGGCTTTTTTCATATCTGATGCATACCAAAAGTCACCACTACATAGAGGTGATACATATGTATCTATTAAAACTCCCTTCCAGTGTTTACTACCACCGCTCCCCTGTACCTGTTTCACTGCGTGAACGAGGCTTTCCAAACGAAGTTCGCCTTTCTCTACTTACCAAAGATCGCCAAATTGCATTAGAGCGCAATATCCATGTATCTCTAGCAGTGAAGCAAAAATTCAGCCTTGCCTTTACCGATGACACACTAATACCAATCTGGAAAATTAACTGGTCAGATTAATCCACTCTCTTGTACACATCTTGCTAACTCTATCTGTACTGTCCAAGAATCGATTCCAAGCCTTGCACACTTTCTCCACGATATCCTCATAATC
>NZ_JZAM01000253.1:0-434 GCF_000960595.1 Vibrio sp. S234-5 | reverse complement strand
AATGTGATGCAAAGAATTTTACAGTCATCGCTGCATTTGATGGTCATCTCAGTGTAAAATGGCTGTGTTTTATCCAAGCAGGACGTACAAGGCAGGGAGATAGAACCGCAAGGCACCACCTAATTCACACTAAGCCGTAACGGACGCTTTGCTCTGCTTTATTAAACTTCTCGCCAGCTGGTACTTTGGGATCTTGTGTAAAACAAAGGGCTCTCTCAGTTAGGCGCGCAAGACCCACAAGGCAACGCGGTCCCCAATATTCGCGTTTCAGACAACGGCCGTTTTGCCATTTCTGCAACACAAATGAACTCTGGGGTGCGGGACTTGGGCTGGTCTCAGGTCCAAGCTCTTTGGTCTCTCTCTGATGGCTTTTTTCGCGCTTGCGTTCTCTGCAGCAATGTCGTACTACGGATGCTTTGTTTGCGTACCGGTCA
>NZ_JZAM01000252.1:0-3225 GCF_000960595.1 Vibrio sp. S234-5 | reverse complement strand
GGTTTTGAGTTTGTCGGCAAGTTGGCTTCAGCGGGCGCTGTTTTCCGGACAATTATTCTTTAGCGCTGGAAACTCAAAGAGTTGCCTCAGTCAATTTTCGAGTAAGCTCGAGGTTAGGGCGGTTGGCTCAATCAGAAATTTGATCTTAGGTTTTTGAGTTTTGGCAACCAAAATTCAAAGTCTGATTTTCAAAATTATGAGTCATTTCAGTTTTTTGGTTTTCGGCTTTTGTTTGTGAATTAAAGTCGAGTTAATCTAGGTTCTGGTGAAACGTAAGTCATTGAAGCTTAAGCATAACAAAGCGTTTAAGAGGGACTTGGCACGCGTGGCATTTTCAATTTGCGTTGGGTTTAGTGGTTAAGTTGTATGCGGTCACTTTTGTATTGCGTGCCGGCGCCCCTTAACGCGGCGTTATGTTTAATCACCAAAAATCAGTGGATTATGGTTTTTCTTTGTTCCCTCGGCTGATTGGTTTTGTGTTTGTCGGCAAGTTGGCTTCAGCGGGCGCTGTTTTCCGGACAATTATTCTTTAGCGCTGGAAACTCAAAGAGTTGCCTCAGTCAATTTTCGAGTAAGCTCGAGGTTGGTGCGGCTGGCTCAATCAGAAATTTGAACTGTAGGTTTTTGAGTATTGGCGGCCAAAGTTCAAAACTTGATTTTCAAATTATGAGTCGTTTCGGTTTTTTTGGTCTTGGCTTTTGTTTGTGAGCCAAAGCTGAGTTAATCTTGGTTTTGGCAAAACGTAAGCCCTTGAAGCTTAAACATAACAAAGCGTTCAAGAGGGACTTGGCACGCGTGGCATTTTCAATTTGCGTTGGGTTTAGTGGTTAAGTTGTCATGCGGTCACTTGTGTAGTGCGTGCCTGCGCCCCTTAACGCGGCGTTATGCTTAATCACGCAAAGTCAGTGGTTTATGGTTTCTCTTTGTTCCCTCGGTTGGTTGGTTTTGAGTTTGTCGGCAAGTTGGCTTCAGTGGGCGCTGTTTTCCGGACACTTTTTCTTTGGCGCTGGAAATTCAGAGCGTTGCCTCAATCAATTTTCGGGCAAGCGCGAGGTTAGGGCGGTTGGCTCAATCAGAAATTTGATCTTAGGTTTTTGAGTTTTGATTGCCATAGTTCAAAGTCTGATTCTTAAAAATTATGAGTCATTTCAGTTTTCTAGCTTTTGGCTTTTGTTTGTGAATCAAAGTCGAGTTAATCTTGTTTCCAGAAAAACGTAACCCATTGAAGCTTAAGCATAACAAGGCGTTCAAGAGGGATTCATGCCGCGTGGCATTTTTTGTATGCGGTGATTTTTGGTGGTGAAAGCGGTCTGCGGAAACTTGGTTTATGCGGCATTCACCCCTTAACGCGGCGTTATAACGCTAAAGGAGTACAGAGTGAAAATAGGCATTGTTCAGATGCAAATGAGATGGACTGTTGCACAAAACCTTTCGACAATATCTGGGTACATTAAAAGGCTAGGTGCACTAGATGTCCTAATTTTCCCTGAACTCGCATTAAGTGGCTTTCATAGAAATATAAAAGCTGAGTGTAAAGAACTCTTAATTCAAAATGCCATAGTCGAACTACAAAATTTAGCGAAAAAGTATCGAACAAGTCTGTTTTTTGGTGCACCTAAAGTAGTTGGGTCAAATGTGTTCAATAGTTATTTGTGCATCAGTAAAACTGGTCAGGTCATAGCACAATGGGACAAGGCTGGATTAACTGAAAGTGAATCCCAGTTTTTTGCTAAAGGTGGTAATAGAAGCGTATTTGATCTTGATGGCACTCGCTGTACCACGGTAATTTGTAGAGAAGTCGAGGATGCCGACTGGTTTATCTCTCAAGTTCGTTCCTGCTCTCCAGAAATCATAGTTTGGCCTAGCTATATCAGGCAGAGCGGCAATGACAATACCTTAACAGGCTATTTTTCAGCGGCTTCTGAAATAGCTAAGGAACTCGATGCGTTTGTTTTACAGTGCAACTGGCCAAAAGCGCTCAACGATCAGAACATTCGCGGATTAGGTGGTAGCCGTATATTTGGAACCGATGGTAAATGTCTTTTGTCCATGCCTTTAGATCAACTTGCGATAAGTATCTTGGAGTTTTCTAAGGGGGAGTTGAGGTCAGTTGAGACTATGAGTTCACTGGAAACCGCGTTATAACAAATTGTTCAAGAGTGATTCGGCTCGCGTGGCATTTTTACTATGCGTTAGTTTTGGTGGTTAAGGTGGTATGCGGAGGCATCGGCATTGCGCGCCTCACACCTTAACAAGGCGTTATGCGCCAAAAATTGGATTCACATCCATGCTTTTGTGAAGGATACGGATAATCTCAATATTTTGACTGCCGATCTGACGATAAAATATTACGTGGCTTCCTTGTGGAAACTTTCTGTAGCCATCGCGAATTTCGTCACAGGTTTTACCAATGTCAGGATTTTCGGCTAACAGCCAAAATGAGTCATCAAACTGTTTTAGATAAATATTTCGCTGTTCGCGACCCCAACGTCGAGAGGTAAACAAGGCTATATCTCTTAAATCAGATTTCGCCTTGTTAGTTAACTGAAATGGTCTCATTTTCTCTCTTCGCTATCTAACTCATTGATAAACGAATCAAGGTCATAATCCGCAACTCCACTTTCTTCGCCCTCAACAAGCAACTGGCGCAAAGTGTTCATTTTAGTTTCTTGGGTTTCAAGTAAACGTAAAGCAGAACGAATAACTTCACTTGCAGAGCCATAGCGGCCGCTTTGGATTTGATTAGCAATAAAACCGTCAAAATGGTCACCCAAAGTAATACTAGTGTTCTTAGCCATAACTTAGTCCTCAGTACCAATAGATACCTAATTATGGTATTAGTTGGGCTTGGATGCAAGGCGCATAACAAAGCGTTCAAGTGGGACTTGGCACGCGTGGCATTTTTGGCTTGCAGTTTATTTAGTGGTTAGGGTGTGATGCGGTAACGTTTGTAGTGCGTGCCTGCGCCCCTTAACGCGGCGTTATGCAACTCAGGTAAATTTAGGAGTTCAATCTTTTGGGATTTCTCCGGCTATTCGTTTTGTGTTGTCGGCAAATGAGCATTTTTACCCTCAAATTCTTGGTTAACTCAAACCGTAAAACAGGCAAATTTCTTTGTTTGCCTCAATTGGTTTTAGCGTTGGCGCGTTGTCAGTTTTGCGGGTGCAAAGTGTGGAAAGGGCAAGTTAATCGATCACTTCGCATTTGCTGAAAGTCTTGCTCGGT
>NZ_JZAM01000251.1:0-2315 GCF_000960595.1 Vibrio sp. S234-5 | reverse complement strand
CCTTTACTCAGACTTAGAGAATGCCCAAATAGTGGCCCACGACGCCAAGCGCGAGCGTGCCAAAAATCAGTACCGGTGGCTTGGCAAAGAAGCCTTTGCCGCGCACCATTTTGAACATGAAGAACACGAGCGCCAGTGGCAGCAGGTTCGGCATAATCTTGTCAAACAAATCGTGCTGTAGAGAGACCACTTTGCCACCCATTTCGAGCTCCAGCGTGGTGTGCACTTTGATGAAAGTAGCGGTCAACGCACCAATCACGAACAGCCCCATGATGTTAGCCGCACGCGCGAGCCTCTCGGTCACGCCACTCATAGCGCTCATCGCTTTCGCACCAGCGTTGTAGCCAAGAAACATCAAGCCAAAATACGCTAAGAAGTGCGGAATTTGGTACAGTACGAAGAACACAAATGGGCCGGCAATCGAACCATCGGCGGCAATCGCCGCACCCAGTGCTAAAGTCAATGGCATCAGTGTCATGTGGTCAAGCGCATCCCCGATACCACCTAGTGGCCCAAGACCGGCTACTTTCACGGCATTGATGGTGCTTGGCTTTTCTTTGTTCTCTTCCATTGCCACGGACAGACCAAGTAGAAAAGTGAACAGTTTTGGCGAGCTGTTGAAGAACTGGAGGTGGTTTTTCAACGAGGTCGCAAAATCACGTTTGTTGTTGCCGTGAATTTTTTTCAACGCTGGGATCATCGAGTACGCGTAACCGCCAGCCTGCATACGTTCGAAGTTAAAGTTGCCTTCCATGAACAGGCCACGCAGGGCACACATAATAAGCTCACGCTTGGTGATCACTTTACGTACTTCGTTGTCTTGGTATGCATCAATCTCATCGGTGAAACGTTCTGTTTGCTCCGCTTCTTTTGGAAGCGCGTCTGTATTAAATACCGTCGTCATCGTAATTCTCACTTTGCACAGAGTTATTGCCTACTGCTGCCTGGGTTTGGCTGCCTGTCATGAAGTAGTAAAGGACCGCGGCTGATCCACCAAGTACCGCTACCGCCATGATCGGCAGTTTAAGGTATGTGGTCATCACGAAACCAATGAAGAAAATCCCCGCCATCTCTTTGTTCCACATCACTTTTAACAGCATGGCAAAACCGATAGCGGGCACCATTTTCGCACCGATACCTAGACCTTCAAGCAGCATAGTTGGCGCATTTTCGTCAATCCACTGTGCCGCATGCTCACCAAAGTATACCGTGATGAACGCGACCACCGAGTACATCGTGGCACGGGCAGTCAAAATACTGATTAATAAGAAGTCGATACCACGAGAGTCACCGCGCTCAGCGCAGTCGTCCGCTTTACCCATTGCGAACGAGGACATGGCAAAGAAACCGATGATCAACATCTGCATCAGTACCGCAATTGGCATGCCCACACCCATTGCGATTTCTGGAGTTTGGTTGGTCATTATGGCAAACGCCACTGCGGCAATGGTCCCCATGGTCACATCTGGCGGCTGAGCGCCCGCGTTTGGCACTAGGCCAAGCCACGCAAGCTCTAAAACCGCACCGGTCATCAGACCAAGTTCCAGATCACCCATGATCAGACCAACAATCGGGCCAGTGATCAGCGGACGGTGAATGTTCAGTGCCACATCGTATTTATCGATACCACACAGGAACGCCCACACCGCTACAAGCATTGCTTCAAATAGCATTGTCTCTTTCCTTTATTTGGGCCGGGGATAGTTTTCCTATACCGGCGGTTGAGAATTACGCGCTCGCTTTCGCTAGTGTCAACACCTCAACCGGATCTTGGTCTGGGGTGTTCTGGATAGTCGAGAGCACATTACATGCGGCGATGCGCTCAAACGCCGTGATATCTTTCGCATCCACCGATACGGTTTTGGTGATTTGACGTTTACCTTCATGGAAGTGCATGTTACCCACGTTCACCGCCTTAATCGGTACGCCGCCTTCAATCAAACGCGCAACGTCGGTTGGGTTCGAACACACGATAAAGATTTTTTGCTCAGGCTTGGCTTTACCAATGATGGTGCACAGTTTGTCGACTGAGTAAAATGAGGTTTTGAACTCTCCGCCGGCCGAGGCACGCATCGCTGCTTGAGAGAACTCGGCGGTTGGGCCTTCGGCCACATCGTCGTTACACACGATACAAGTGTTAGCGCCAGAAGCCGGCATCCAAGTAATTTTCACTTGGCCATGCAATAGACGCTCGTCTATTCGGCACCATACAATATTCGCTGACATAGTATTGAAACCCTCAGTTATGATTCAAATTGGTGGATGATCACGCCTTGCACGACACGGTTGACTTCGCCCGTTGGGCAAGGATTATC
>NZ_JZAM01000250.1:0-384 GCF_000960595.1 Vibrio sp. S234-5 | reverse complement strand
CGTTTTGCAGGCTGCTTTAGCCAACGATGCTTCTGTCTCTTCACTTCGCAACGGCAAATCGAGTACGGCTAAATAGATAGCAGCTTTGAAAAATGAGTTTGAGTCTGCTTATCCCGGCTTTATTACTTATGGTCATTTATGGGGGGCTAGAGATAAACTTATTACTTCCGGAGACATGGTTTGGACAGGCAGCTGTTTTGCTTTAGAAGACATGGGTTGTATGTTTAGCAATGACAAGAGTGATCAAAGCAATCTTTATTCGTCAGCTATCCAATCTGCACTGGCTTATGATGTCCTGTGGAGTTCTAATAATATTTTAGCGCTAGTTACGCCAACATACTTGGCGAATTACGAGGCTCAGGTGGCTTCTTTAGATGCTATTTA
>NZ_JZAM01000025.1:0-412 GCF_000960595.1 Vibrio sp. S234-5 | reverse complement strand
TACGTTCCAGAACACGATGTTGTGACGTTGTGAACTGGTACTAGTATAGTTACATATAGTAGATCAGCAGTGCGATTATCTTGTCTGTTGTTTTGTTTTTTTTAGATACTGATCAAGAGGACGTGGAACGTCCCCCCCTTTGTTTGCTGGGGCACGGTGGAGGGTGTAAAGGAAAAAGCTATTCTACTTGGGCCGTAAAAGCCAAAAACCAAAAAACTATTTTCTTTACACCAAAAACCTTTTTTTTTTAAGTTTTAGTTCTTCTTTTAATACTTAAAAAACAACACCTCATAAAACTATTTTTTTTAATTTTTTTGGTCACCCCCCTCCCCATCCCCTTTTTGTTGGCGGGGGGGGGTGTGAGCAGTTTTTTTTTTATATTCGCCTGGTTTTGTTTTTCGTCTGTTTTTTT
>NZ_JZAM01000249.1:0-3311 GCF_000960595.1 Vibrio sp. S234-5 | reverse complement strand
TAAAACATAACAAACGGTTCAAGAGGGACAGCCAACGCGTGGCATTTTTATTATGCGTTGGCTTTTGTGGTTATGATGTTATGCGGAAGCTTAGTAGTGGCGTTGTCTGCCCCTTAACCGGGCGTTAGTTTCTCTCAGGAAAAATCATCAAAAATTCACGCACAAGGTTCTGAAAATTCAGCCTTTATCGTTCAAGCTGCACAATTTGGCTTTTGGTTTTTCCTGATGCTGATTTGGTAGAACGCGTTGAAAGTTCAGCGGTTTCAAAATCGCTGAATCATCGCTGTGATCTGGCTTTCTTTGTCACGGACACTTAACGTTTTGGCAGCCAACGTCACGGCTTTTGGCGTTGGACGTGTGTTTGCGTGATGCTTTTGCGTAAAATGCCTTTCAAGAAAAAGTGGTTAAAAGTCATTTTGAAACAATAGGCTACGAAACTAACAAACGCCTCAAGCGGGACTGTCAACGCGTAGCGTTTCCAGTCCCATTGAGCCGCGGTGGTTACGGCTGTTGTGTTTGAGTTTAGTGGTAATGCGTTGCCAGCCCCTTAGGCGGGCGTTAGCATAAATTTTTATAAAAGGAGTAGTAATAAAAATGGATAAACTAAGTTCTGATGTTTCATTCTATGTAGTATCACCTAAAAAATTTACGGTAATGTATATTGGAACCCTAGGTTTCTATGGGTTTTATTGGATGTATAAAAATTGGTCTATATACAGAGCAGCTTCCGGTGAAAAAATTTGGCCTATAGCACGAGCGATATTTTTTATTTTCTTCTTACATTCACTGTGCTCTAAGGTGACCCAAAGTGAAAGTTTGTCGTCCCAAGGAGATTTGCCAAAATCACTGGAATGGGATGCGACAAAATATGTTTTATTGAGTATTCTTGGCCAAATTTCAGATCGTCTTTCTGAGAATGAAATAGCATTACCATACAGTTTTTTTGTAAGTTTGGTGCTTTTTCCTTTTATGTGTCAAATTCTTTACAAAATACAGTTGGTTATTAATGAATCTCAAAATGATATGTTTGGTGACACCAACAAAAAGTTAAGTTGGCTTAACTATGTGTGGCTATCTCTGGGGGGAGCGTTGTGGTTAATGGTAATTTTTGGTGGCTATTTAACCATTGTTGGCGAAATTTAAGCTAACAAAGCGTTCAAGTGGGATTCATGCCGCGTGGCATTTTTGGTATGCAGTGAGTTTTGGTGGTGAAAGTGGTGTGCGGAAAGTTGGTTTATGCGGCATTCACCCCTTAACGCGGCGTTATGCGTCACGAGGGAATTCATGTCAGAAGTAACATTAAAAGGTTTTATTTTAGTTCCTGAATCGGATCTTGAATTGGTAAAAAATGAGTTGGTGAACCATAAGCGTCTTACTCTAGAAGAGATTGGTTGTATTACGTTTAGCGTCACTGAAAATTCAGAGAATCCTCTTCGTTTTGACGTTTATGAAGAGTTCACTGATAAAGCTGCTTTCGAGCGCCATCAAAAAAGAGTTAAGGCTTCTAACTGGGGCAAAGTGACGGTAAATGTTGAACGTTACTATGAAATCTTTGAGTAAACGCATAACAAACGCTTCAAGAGGGACAGCCAACGCGCGGCATTTTTACTATGCGTTGGTTTTTGTGATTACGGTGTTATGCGGTAAGTTGGTAGTAGCGTTGGCTGCCCCTTAAGCGGGCGTTAGGTGCCAATCAGTTATCATCAGTTTTCAAGAAATAAATCGTGGAGAAAAAATGCAGTTTGCTAGTGCGTTTCAATATAAAAAATGGGCAAACGATGAGTTGCTTGAGTTAGGTGAAAAACAATTTTCACAGTTACCAGAAAACGATGCGACCTTTTTCGTTCGGATTTTGAATCACACAACGGTCGTGGATAGTCTTTTTATCAGTCGTATTTTAGGTGAGCCTGAAAAGTACAGTGGTGACAATACCGTCGAGACTCCTTCATTGTCTGAGTTACGACGAATAATAAATGAGCATGACTCATGGCTTATTGATTTTACAAAATCAGTGAGTGTAGACGAACTCAAACGTAATGTGATTTTCCGTTTTATCGATGGTGGTTTTGGACAGTTAACAATAGAAGAAATTTTGCTTCATTTACTGACGCATGGCAGTAATCATCGAGGTATGGCCTCAAGAGTGTTAGCCGAAAATGGCCTTGAGCGTCCGAAAGATACTTTTACTCGATACTTGCATGAAACAGAGCCAAAAAGACGATTGTGTTCAGGCACCTAACAAACGCTTCAAGAGGGACTTCCAACGCGTGGCATTTTTACTATGCGTTGATTTTTGTGGTTACGGTGTTATGCGGAAACTTAGTAGTAGCGTTGTCAGCCCCTTAAGCGGGCGTTATGTTTAGTCACGTAAAATCAGTTGGTTGCATCTTTTCTTTGTTCCTTCGTATTTCTAATTTTGGTCTTGTCGGCAAGTTAACTTCAGCGGTCGCTGTTTTCTGGACTCCAATTCGTGGGCGCTAAAAAGTTCAGAGAGTTGCCTCATTGAAATCCAGAGTGTATGCGAGGTGAGTGAAGTGATTTTGATTTCAAAGTTAAAGCCCCAGATTTTCGATTTCTCACGTTATAACTCAAAGTCGGCACAATCAAAATTATGATTTAATTCAGCTTTTTAGCGTCTGGTTTTGGTTTGCAAAGGTAAGTCGAGGTAAGCTATTGGTATCGCAAACTTAACCCTTTGAGCCTTAAACATAACAAAGCGTTAAAGAGGGATTCGTGCCGCGTGGCATTTTTGGTATGCGGTAATTTTTGTGGTGAAAGTGGTCTGCGGAAAGTTGGTTTGTGCGGCACTCACCCCTTAACGCGGCGTTATGCCTCAATATGGTAAAAGGAATTACTATGTATCCAGATGTAATCTTGTTTAATGGAACTGGAAGCTCAGGAAAAACGAGTCTGGCAAAAGAGTTACAGGAACTGTTGGCAACGCAGTATTTGAACTTTAGTGTAGACAGCGTTCTCTATGCATTACCGCCTTCGGACCTAAAATGTATGATGGTTGGTAAACCTATTGACCGAGCCGGTTATGATTATGCGCAGTTAGTCGATGGCTATCATCGTTGTGTCAGAGCAATCTTAGAGTCGGGATGCAAAGTTATCATCGACAATGCCTGGGTAAACAAAGACGAAATAGACGCGCTTGCGTATTTCGGAGCATTCCGATCAGTCATTTCCGCTGTTTTTCAAGCAAGTTGTCGTCTTTTTTACAATTTAGTAACGTGAATGATTACGCTGCACACTTTTCAGGGTTCAAGTACACCTCATCGATATAACTCCAGTCTCTCGTTTGCCGACTC
>NZ_JZAM01000248.1:0-1446 GCF_000960595.1 Vibrio sp. S234-5 | reverse complement strand
CACCCAAACCTGCAGCCAATTGAGCTTCTGCAGTACGCATTTCTTCAAGTAATTCGATTTTCTCTTGCATTGCTTCATACTCCGCAACGTCAAGAACAACGGCTACACCTTTACCTCGTTGTGTAATAACTAATGGTCGACGAGTTTCATTGATCTGTTTGATAAATGATGCAACGCCAGCACGGAACTCAGACAAAGGCTGAATATCTTGATCAAGGTGAATACGGCTCATAATGAACTCCATTTAGTACAATTTAACGTACAAATAGTAGTTCAATTGAGATTTACGAGCAAGGAATTGATTCTGTGTTATAACGCCGCGTTAAGGGGTGAGTGCCGCATAAACCAACTTTCCGCAGACCACTTTCACCACCAAAATCACCGCATACCAAAAATGCCACGCGGCATGAATCCCTCTTTAACGCTTTGTTATGCAAATGTTCTTAACGGCAAAATGTATCTATATACAAAGCCTCAACCTTGTCTCTCGCCCACTGCGTACGACGCAAAAACTTAAGAGAAGACTTGATTGATGGATTGCTGTAAAAACAGTTAATTTTGATTTCTCTATCTAACCCTTCCCAGCCATAGTGCTCTTGTAAACGAACAAGAATTTTCTCTAAGGTTAAACCGTGCAAAGGGTTGTTTTGCTGCTCTTGGCTCATTGCTTGGGTCCTAATAATAATGCTTAGTTTGGACGCAGTTTACCAGAATGCTTCAACCAGTTAGCCAATTTATTTACATCCGCAGCCTAAGATATAAGCACTGGGAAATGGGCTAATTTGAATATTTGCATAACGCCGCGTTAAGGGGTGCAGGCACGCAATACAAAAGCTACCGCACAGTGCCGTAACCACTGAACCCAACGCAAACTGAAAATGCCACGCGTGCCAAATCCCACTTTAACGCCTTGTTATGCTTAAGCTTCAATGGGTTACGTTTTACTAAAAACAAGATTAACTCGACTTTGATTCATAAACAAAAGCCAAAACGTAGAAAACCGAAACAACTCATAATTTTTGAAAATCAGACTTTGAAATTTGGCCGCTAAAACTCAAAAACCTAAGATCAAATTGCTGATAGAACCAACAGCCCTAACCTCGTGCTTACCCGAAAATTGATTGAGGTAACGCTCTGAATTTCCAGCGCCAAAGAACAAGTGTCCGGAAAACAGCGCCCACTGAAGCCAACTTGCCGACAAACTCAAAACCAACCAGCCGAGGGAACAAAGAAAAACCATAAACCACTGATTTAGGGTGATTAAGCATAACGCCCGCTTAAGGGGCAGCCAACGCCACGACCAACTTTCCGCATAACAACGTAACCACAAAAACCAACGCATAGTAAAAATGCCGCGCGTTGGCTGTCCCTCTTGAAGCGTTTGTTATGTGCCGTGGCTAATGTTTTTCACAATCCTTTTTATCTTTGAACAGATTCGTCAATGCC
>NZ_JZAM01000247.1:0-1967 GCF_000960595.1 Vibrio sp. S234-5 | reverse complement strand
TGTTCGAACAGGGTTCGCCATTCTTGGTTAGTGCGTCGTTTGGCCATTTCAAATCTCCTTTGGGTTGGAGGTTTGATCTTATTATTCGGGCTAGACGATTAGAATGCGGGGTTTATGATGCGCTTACGTTTGTTGGAGCCTGTCTTACAGCAGTTAAACAAGAAGTTAATTGACCCTGAGGCTAAAATTCAATCGGTTGCACGATACTGCCTATCAGAAGTATTCCGCCATAGTGCAACTGTTATTGACCGTTTAGACCCTAAATATATCCCACTTCATGCTAAATATGATGAATACTTCGAACATCTTCAACATCAAGCAATGTTGGTTTGCAATAATGCTGATGTTAGAAACAGTCGTTTTAATCTGCTCTTAGAGCAAGCACAGTTTTTACTGCTTTGCAGACGAGATTCGAACCTAGAAAAAAGTTCGAGCAATGCTGATCATGATATGATCATTAAGTTAATCAAGGGCTTTAGGGAAATCAAACCTGATAACCAAATTAATGCTTCTAAAATTGCAGCAAATGTGTTGCTTGCTGCGCAATTTAGCGATGATAATAAACCCTTAACTCGTTCAATTTCTTGTCTTTTGGATAAGTTAAAGCCAGATGTTTGCTTGTCTATCTTAACCAAGATTGCTTCGCAAAATCTAACGCTATTCATAGCCTTAATCAGGCATGCTCGTTCTCTTGGTGTGGAATGGGCAAAACAAGAGAGTATCAAAAAGCTTGCTAAACAATATGCGATTGATCGTAAAACGTTACTTGGAGAGCTAGAAAAAATTAGCGGTGATAAATCTTTATTGAGTCTCATCCAACGTGGTGATAATCCTTACGCAAATGAAGTCATGTTGCTCAAATTGATGTTATCGCTACTGGAAGAGCCTAAGCAATTACTTGAAGCTAATACAAATCAACTGATAGACATTACTCGTACCAAAGTTAACCTAGAAGGTGCAAGCTATCATCGTACTCCTCAGTTCGGGCTGTTCAATGCAAAATTAAAAGTCAAACTAGAACTTACCGAATCTCAATCACAACTAAGTCCACACCTAACTGATGTGTCCTCTGAAATTAGTGCGATCCAAAAAATCGCAATTTGCGCACGCTCTGCACTAGTTGGAAATGTCGATTGGTCTGGGTTTGGCTCATCTATGACAGCAAAACTTGGTTATAGAGGAATTAAAACGAGTCCAGATAAAAGAACATTGGGGATGATGAATACCCCACAAGCTATAGTCGGTGAATCTGCTCAAGTTTCTCATTGGTTGACCACATTGATATCTAAGCTTCTCATTTGGCCAGGTATCAATGTTAACGACCAAGGTTATACATGGCCTAACCAGTGGACCATCACCTCTTTTAAAAATCTAATTGTTCAACGTTTAAGTACTTTAGAAAAAATGTACTGTAGACACTCAACTATGCCTAGTTTGATTGAATCAGTAATGCTTGATTGGACGGAGGATAAGCGTGAATTAACTGTTGCAATGGTTCAGTCTAAGTTGCCTCGTATTCGAGATTTTGAGGATTACGGTTGGATGTTAGATGATAAGAAGTTTCGGTCGTTTCATCGGAGGCACGTTGCCGATGTGGCTGCATTAGTTCGTAAGCATATTGATGCCCAGCGTGTAACCGATGAAGAACGTAATGAGCGAGGTCAAAAAATTGATTTAATCGTATGGCCTGAATTATCAGTCCATCGAGATGATATGGATATTCTGATTGATCTATCGCGCAAGAGTCATGCAATCATCTATGCGGGGTTAGTTTTTATTGAACAGGAAGGTGTTCAAGGGCCAAATAACTGTGCTGTCTGGATCGTACCACCAAAGGCCACAGGGCGTCCGCATGAATGGTTAGAATTTAGTCATTGACTTAAATCCAGCAACTAAGACTTGCTCCAAGAAGCCGGGGTTCATCATGCAACGTTTCTGCTTCATTGGCACACTAATTTTGCTTGGCT
>NZ_JZAM01000246.1:0-3708 GCF_000960595.1 Vibrio sp. S234-5 | reverse complement strand
CCCCGTGAAGCCGAGCTTGAAATCGGCAACTACATGGTGTTTTATAATGAAGAGCGTAACCATCAAGGACTCAATAACCTCACTCCTGATGAGGCCTACTTCGGTAGGCAAAGATACGCAGCATGAGCTGGGTCAACCACTTAAGAAATGAGCTTATGCGTCCAACCATTGGGGTCCACTTCTCTATGCATCATTTCTGATTGGTTGCTTGGCAAGGTGATCAATTATCGCAGCTAGAAAGCCCTAACGGACTTTCAGATGCCGAAGTTTCTTGCTGGCTAGCTCTTATAGGTAATAAGCTTTATTAGTAAGAATTCCACTGGTTAAGCGGACAGAACCCTTGGGGTTACAAATAAATGTGGTCTTACCGCCAGCAATGACTTTCTCTACAGCATCATGTTGATGCCCTGCTACCCAATACCTAGCTCTTGAGATCAACTGATTACTCAACCCTGCATGGTAGTAAGGAGCATAAACACTGTTGGCATTTGCTTCTACGGCGAAAGCTTCTTTGGAAGGAAGATGATGTGAAACAACAAGATCAACTTTTTCTGGGAGGTTATTAACGAACGCTTTGTACTGCTCTTCAATCATTTGATGGCTGATGTACTTTGTATCATTCATCAGTTCTGAGTACGCATCAATCAGTGCAGACGAGTATGTGTGGATAGGAAACCAAAGAGTTCCTCCATAAATGCTACATCCATCTAAATCTATTGACTCATTATCCAGAAAAAACAAATTCTTAGTTGTGTCACTATGCACCTTAAGCTTTTCTATTGGGGAGTATCTACTGTCTGTGGAGCTTATTGAATCTTGTTTGCGCAGATAGCCAGAACGGTAAGATTTACTTTTACTGCTGTACCACTCGTGATTTCCTGCAACGAGGATAACGGCTCTAAAGTAAGAGCAAAGAACATTTTTTATATACGCAATGCCATTGAGCGCGTTGGCAGTATCACCTGCGATAATCAAGACAGCGTCATCATCGAAGTTATGCCAGAAGCTTCGATGGATGCCGTGTAAATCTAAGTGCAAATCAGATACCGCGTAAAATTTCAATTTATCCACCTAATAGGGGCTTGTAGAAGCCGAAGCCTCGGTTTCGAATAGTATATCTTGAGAAGAGGCAGAATTGGCAAGCAATCCATTTTTGAATAGCAAAACCTGCCCATTGTTGCTTTTCTTCATTAGCTATGTGAATGCTATTTAACTTGAGCCATGCTTTCTTCAGGAAGATAGGTACAAGCGAAAGTACAGATGAACATCACAGGCGTGGGTGATTAAAACTAGCAAAATCACGCAATCTTAATTAATCTGATCTCATAATTGTTAGATTTTGAGATGAAAATCATGTCAGGTAAGTATTTATCACCGCCAGAGTGTCCGTTTAGTACGATTGGTGACGTTTTGTTTGCGATTGGTAATCAAGGACTTAATCCTAACGACTATACAGATTACATTAACCCGTTATCTGGTGATTACTATTCATTTAACGAGTTTAGGCGCAGGGTAAAGTCTGGCTTGGATGTCAAATATTGTTGGTGGCTAACTCGTTTGTCCCGAGATAGAACTTTGATTGAGCTAACACCATTAGAAGACAAGCCATTGCCTCCTGGCTTACCTGAACAAGTGATTCAAGCACTATTAAACTCTCCTGACTATATACAGTATTGCAGATTCAATAACTTGCACGAGTTTGGTCGTGTGTTATCACAGATTGATCGACATACCACGCATAGTGCAATGCTGGGTATCCTAGAACAAATTGGTGAACGGGCGCATTTTGAGCATCTAGCGAATAACCTTGTGGATGATGAAGCGATATCGAGTAGTCAATTGGAGGGAGCGGCTACGACGACAATCCTTGCGAAAGAAATGATTAGAAAAAAAAGGAAGCCTCGTACTGACGATGAACGAATGATTTTTGGAAATTTTGACTTAATGCAAATAGCTTGGGAGCTTAGGGATGAGCCGTTCAGTATTGAGTTAATCAGAAATTTACACAGCGCTGGAACAAAAACGCTAGAGCAAGAAAAATATACCTCAGGCTTATTTAGAGCGACGGATGATGTTGCAGTTGTTGATGCTGAAGGGGAGGTTGTTCATCAACCACCTAAACACGATGACATGGAAAGGTTACTCACTCGGGTCGTGAATTGGTTAAATGCTAATGGCAGCGGTGTTCATCCTGTTATTCAAGCCATCACACTTCACTTTGTCATCGGTTATGTTCACCCGTTTCGAGATGGTAACGGGAGAGTCGCTAGGGCTTTGTTTTACTGGTATATGTTTAAATCTGGTTATACAGGCTTTCGTTATATTGCGATATCAGCATTGCTTAAAAAAGCTCCAATTCAATATGGTGTGAGCTATCTAGATACGGAGCACGATAACTTAGACCTAACGTACTTTATTAAATATCAGCTGAAAGTTATCAGTCGCGCCATTGATGAGTTTGTTTCCGTTTATGAACGAGCGGCACATCGAATGCAGGAGTTGGAAGAGCGATATTCTGGTTTAGAAGATATTGAGAGAAAGATCATCGGGTTTGTGTCTGGTGAGCCTCGTTACCGTAAAAAGCCAACGGTAA
Organism: Vibrio sp. S234-5; assembly: GCF_000960595.1. NCBI lineage: Bacteria > Pseudomonadati > Pseudomonadota > Gammaproteobacteria > Vibrionales > Vibrionaceae > Vibrio > Vibrio sp. S234-5. The sequence continues at coordinate 1,115 of NZ_JZAM01000246.1, read as the reverse complement.
CAGCGAGGGAAGTCGAAAGTTTACTAGGTATTAGCTACAACAGCGCGAAGCAAAAACTTGACGGTATGGTTACAGCAGGAATACTAAAATCTGAAAAAATTGGTAAATCCACAGAATATTTCTTAGCGTGAAAATTGAAATTTGAGCAAGGCACCGTGTTCGTTCGTTGTAAGGAGAGCTAACTAATGAGCTTGAAAAGATAGCAACGAAATGTCGTTTCGAGTTCTAGTTTTTGAGAATCAAAACTAAGAGTAGTATTTGTCGGCGTTCATTTTTCGGTTTGTTCATAAAAAATGAACAAAAGAATAAAATGAACGCTTGATGTGGTTCTTATCTTGATGAGATCTCGCTGGCGTATAGGTGGTTATGGCATTTAGGACAGATTGGTTTACTAGGTAGCGTAACTTGCCACTGGCATTGACACATGATGCACTCAAATTGAGCTGAACGCCTTGGCACAGGTTCTGGCTGGATAGCTTTCGTTGCTGGTTGCCATGAGTCGGAACGATGAAGCTTGAAACTCCTGTGGTTGCGATGGCGGGTGTTGGTCATTAAGAAGACTCGGAGTAGGGGGCGGAGTGTACCGAGATGCTTTTAAGGATAATCGCTCAGTCGCTTCTTGCTTCAATTGAACGTAGCGTGGGTGAAATACCCACACTTTAGATTCGAAATCGTGTTGAAGGTAATCTTTCAGTCTATCTAGTTGCCGAATCCCTGAGACTTTATCACTTGTAAATAGGTGATGTGTATCATCCAGCTTGATTTCGAGTATACCGCATTGCCTGTTATGTGGAGTGAGCAATTCACTTGGTAGTGGACGGTTTGGGTGGGTAAAGTAAACAACAAAGGTGAAATTACCGACTTGGCCCATTACGTCTACAATACATTTCTCAAACGAAGCTTCTTTATCGACGTTATCAAGTAAGATGGTGGATGACTTAGCAACCAAAAATTCTTCTTTGAAGCACTTTCCTTTCACTTGTTTTGTGTAAGCGCATCATAAACCCCGCATTCTAATCGTCTAGCCCGAATAATAAGATCAAACCTCCAACCCAAAGGAGATTTGAAATGGCCAAACGACGCACTAACCAAGAATGGCGAACCCTGTTCGAACA
>NZ_JZAM01000245.1:0-673 GCF_000960595.1 Vibrio sp. S234-5 | reverse complement strand
CAAAGTTCTTGTGTAAGCGCTGTGAGGCGTTGAGCTAACCTGTACTAATTGCCCGTGAGGCTTAACCATACAACACCCAAAGGGTTTTGGTGGACTCGATACAAGAACGAATTGAATGTGTTGAAAAGAACTTAAACAGCTTTCCAGATTATTCTCTAGAAATAGAGAGAAAGAATTTGCTTGGCGACCATAGCGTTTTGGACCCACCTGATTCCATCCCGAACTCAGAAGTGAAACGAAACAGCGTCGATGGTAGTGTGGGGTCTCCCCATGTGAGAGTAGAACATCGCCAGGCTTTATATATTGTTATCCGTTATACGGATAACTACATCGTCAGTGTACTAATCTGTTGATGACAATTTGTGGAGAGATGGCTGAGTGGTTGAAAGCACCGGTCTTGAAAACCGGCGTACGTTAATAGCGTACCTAGGGTTCAAATCCCTATCTCTCCGCCACATTCAAGCCCTTGATTTATCAAGGGCTTTTCTCGATTTAAGACGATCAAATGTCACCTAATACAAATAGGTGATACATATGTATTTGATTATACCAATCTGGAAAATTAACTGGTCAGATTAATCCACTCTCTTGTACACATCTTGCTAACTCTATCTGTACTGTCCAAGAATCGATTCCAAGCCTTGCACACTTTCTCCACGATATCCTCATAATC
>NZ_JZAM01000244.1:0-2118 GCF_000960595.1 Vibrio sp. S234-5 | reverse complement strand
AGCCAAGCAAAATTAGTGTGCCAATGAAGCAGAAACGTTGCATGATGAACCCCGGCTTCTTGGAGCAAGTCTTAGTTGCTGGATTTAAGTCAATGACTAAATTCTAACCATTCATGCGGACGCCCTGGTGCATCGTAACTTGGAAATGGTTTCGTTAAAGATTTGCAAGGGCATTCCAACATTGAAATTGCCTACTAACAAAGCACTTAAACGGACTAAAAACAGTGGGCTATTTCGCTGCGCTCATATTTTAGCCCACTATTTTTAGCCGCTTAGTGCGGCGTTAGTTTTTTAATAGGAATCGGAGCTAAAGTTTGAGTAAAGAGCTCATAGATGTATTTTGTCCTGACTGCAATATGATGGTTGTAAGTGATGTAGTGCTACAGGGGGTAGGTCGATTTCAGAGTGAAGCGAAAAACCCACTAGATGAAGTTGATTCTATTTACCATTCTGATTACTACCTAGTTTCATTGTGTAAAAAGTGTGACCATCCGTTTTTCATAAGAAAAAAATTAATGGGAATCCCTGCAGAGTTTGAAGAAGTGGTAGAAGAAGAACTGTTATACCCGGTACTTAAATCTACTGAGTTGGTGAACTTACCTAACGAGATCAACCTCGCTTACGAGCAAGCAACGAAGTGTTTTTCAGCATCATTATATGAACCTTGTGCATTAATGTGTCGTCGAGCACTAGAAATCATGTGTAAACTGTACTCAGCGAAAGGACATAATTTTTACGATAGACTAGAAAGTCTTCACAAGGCAGGGCACATTGATGCACGCTTGCTCTCTTGGGCGCATGGCATTCGTGCCTTGGGCAATGATGCTGCTCACGCAATCACTGCCAATGTCAGTAAAGAGGATGCTAAAGACTGCCTCGATTTGACCGAAGCTTTATTGATTTACATATACTCTCTTGGTCATCGATTTGAAGAGTTTGAGCTTAGGCGGCAGAAAAACTAACAAACTGCTTAAGAGGGATTCGCAATGCGTGGCATTTTCAGCATGCGGTGAGTTTTGTGATTAAGTTGGTGTGCGGTAGCTTTCGCAGCGCATTGCTCACCCCTTAGCAGGGCGTTAGGTGCTAGTCTCAAAATTGGAAGTTTATCTCAGTTTTGCAGTGTGCTGTGTTGCATAATTGGCGCAATGATTAAAATGTATATTTTCAATTTGGGAAATGGAGAGCAATTATGTCAATACGTCGAATAATGCCACTAACTATGGCAAAAGGTAAAAAATGTCCAAGCTGTGGGCAGTGGACAATGCACGAGAAGAAACCCGGTTATTGGTATTGCTCAAACTGTAACGCGACTACTTTTGAGTAATTCTTAGAGGGTAAAAAATGTCATTTTGGAAAAAAGCATTAAATGTTGCTAAAGATGTAGGAACCGCGGTCGTAAGTGAGGTAGAAAAACAAGCAAATGAAGCCAGAGAGATAAAACAAAAACTTGAAAAAATGTCAGATGACGAATTATTTAAAGTCGTTAAGAATGACGGTTTTTTTGGTAGTTCTCAAAAAGAAAAGGGTACGGCATTCAGCCTGTTGAAGCATCGAGGTTATAGCGTCGAAGATATCAACCAACGCACCTAACAAAGTATTTAAGAGTGATTCCCAACGCTTGGCATTTCTGTCTCCGCGTTGGGTTTTGTGTTTATGGCACAAGAGTTTAGTTTGGTGGTGGCGTTGCTCACACCTTAATACGGCGTTATGTTTAATCACGTCAAATCAGTTGGTTGCATCTTTTCTTTGCTCCCTCGGCTTGTTGGTTTTGTGCTTGTCGGCAAGTTGGCTTCGTTTGGCGCTGTTTTCCGGACATTTATTCTTTGGCGCTGGAAATTCAGAGTTTTGCCTCAGTCAATTTTCGAGTAAGCGCGAGGTAGGTGCGGCTGGCTCAATCAGTATTTTGACCACAAGTTTTTGGGCTTGAGTTGCCAAAATTCGAAGTCTGTTTTTCAAATCTATGAGTCATTTCCGTTTTTTAGGTCTTGGCTTTTGTTTGTGAGTCAACGCTGAGTTAATCTTGGTTTTGGTAAAACGTAAGTCCTTGAAACTTAAACATAACAAAGCGTTAAAGAGGGATTCGTGCCGCGTGGCATTTTTGGTATGCGGTAATTTTTG
>NZ_JZAM01000243.1:0-2153 GCF_000960595.1 Vibrio sp. S234-5 | reverse complement strand
TAGAGCAATAATGGAAAGGGCCGCGTATTCCAAAGCGATGGTAAAGAAGTGAAGTTGACATTAACTGGCTATTTTTGGCGATATGGTATCAGAAAAGCCATTCAGGTATCGATTTTCCGGATGAACCAGAAAAGCCATTCAGGTATCGATTTTCCGGATGAACCGGTTCTCTATTCCGTGCATGTGCTACGCCGAATGTTGGCGGTTTAACTGCAAGAGAGTCCCTCTACTTGGTTCATTCACTTGCCTCGAGTAACAAGTTCATTGGCGCTGAGTTTGTTGAATATATGCCAGAGCGAGATGTTAATGGTGTATCAAAGGAACTAATGGTAAAACTTATCGATGCAGCTTTGGGGTTCAAGTCGTAATTTCGTATAACAAAGCGTTCAAGAGGGACAGCCAACGCGTGGCATTTTTACTGTGCGTTGGTTTTTGTGGTTACGGTGTTATGCGTTAAGTTGGTAGTGGCGTTGGCTGCCCCTTAACGCGGCGTTATGGCGCAGGGCAAATTTCAGCCTAGGGAACTATATGAGTGATAAAGTGAAAGTAGCCTTGAACTGGCTCAAAGAACTCTTGGATTCTGAGGCGGTTGAGTACCAAATTGTTGGTGGGCTAGCTGCAACGATCCATGGCGGCAGTCGTGAAATAGCGGACATAGACCTTTATATCCGTAATTCTGACGCAAACAAGGTCTTGGCTCGTGTATCGCAGTTCATATCTAAACCGTTAACTCATTACGCTGAATACGGTTGGGATCTAGAGTATTTCCAGTTGGTTTATCAAAATCAGAAAATTGAAATCGGTTTATCACAAAGCACGAAGATACAATCTGCTCTAGATGGCTCTTGGCATGAGCTTGAAATCCATTTTTCAGAGTCAGTGATAAAACACTATAAGGGCATTGAATTACCAGTTATGCCAGTCCATCATCTCGTTGAGTACAAGCGAATCTTGGGTAGGGAAGTCGACCTAATTGACATACAAGAACTAACATTGAGTTCAGCACCATAACAAAGCGTTTAAGAGGGACTCATGCCGCGTGGCATTTCTAGCATGCGGTGATTTAAGTGTTGAAAATGGTCTACGGAAGGTGGGTTTAGGCGGCATTCGCCCCTTAACGCGGCGTTATGGCTCATTCAATTGGCTGGGGCTGTATATAAAAACAGTTTTTCTTGTTTTCATGCTTTAATCTGTATAAGTTACCCATCATTTTCTAACAAAGCAGGCAATTAACAAGTGCGTAGTTCATTGAGAAAAAAGGTAATTCAAGTTTGTTCCAAGAAGATTGAACAGAAGGGTGATAATGTAGGCGTTTCATTTTATGCATTTTTTGCTAATAAAAATGACGATCCAGATTTGTTAATGGAAGCCGCCACATGGTGGATTCAAGAACACAAATTAGACCATTTTGAAAAAGCTCATAAAATCATGGCAATGGTAAAATCTGATATTTAGTGAACTGAGCCATAACAAACGGTTTAAGAGGGACTGCCAACGCGTGGCGGTTTTTGCTTAAATCAACATTTGTGATTACGGTTGCTATTTTAGGTTCGGTGTTTTGCGTTGTCAGCCCCTTAACCGGGCGTTAGCTTAAAACACATAAAATCAATTGGTTGTGGTTTTTTCTTTCTTCTCTTGGCAATTCGTTCTGGTTTCTCGGCAAATCAGCATTGTTTGTCAACGCGAGTTTTGAGCTGTTGCCTCAATTGAGTTTTTGTATTGCGCGAGGTTAGTCAGTTTGGTGCAAAGTCGCTTTGGAAGTTTTGCTTTCGCTTTGAGTTTTCCGAAAGTGAATTCTCAAAATTTTCGGGTTTTTAAATCGCACGATAAGGCCACAAAGTTTGAACCAATTCGGGTTTCAAAACGCAGGTGGTTTGTTGGTTTTCCAAATTGGTTTAATCTCAGTTTTGGTAAATCTAAGGTGCTGAAATTTAAGCTAACAAACTGCTTAAGTGGGATTCGCAATGCGTGGCATTTTTGGTTTGCGTTGGTTTTAGTGATTACGTAGTGTTGCGGAAGCTTTTGCAGTGCATTGCTCACCCCTTAGCAGGGCGTTAGCCGTCATGGAGCTTGCTATACTCAAAGTGATAGAATAGTATCACTTTAGTATTCCTTTGGAGCCGCTCTCATGAAAGTAGAACTAGTTACATCAC
>NZ_JZAM01000242.1:0-3732 GCF_000960595.1 Vibrio sp. S234-5 | reverse complement strand
CTATGAATCCAGTAAAAAGCAAAGCTCTATTAGCGGCAGACTCAACACTGCGGCTGAATGAGCAGGCTTGTAACTGCCAGCAGATTAGAATGGATGAGTATTTCATAACTCAAAACAAATTCATAACTGCCTGATCTGTTAATGCAAAGCCAATCAACATTACGGCCAACTAACGCCGCACTAAGCGGCTAAAAATAGTGGGCTAAAATATGAGCGCAGCGAAATAGCCCACTGTTTTTAGTCCGTTTGAGTGCCTTGTTAGTTGCCGTTTGGTAACGACACAAACTACAACACATTACACTTTACTAAAACCCAACTGCCCCGCTTTTTGCCGAAAGCCAATACAAGAATGAAGCCCGTATTTAGCATGCAAAAGTCTGGTGAGCTTTATGCCGCTAAGGTTTTAACAAAAAGCGAAGCTCTATTAGCGGCAGACTCAACACTGCGGCTGAATGAGCAGACTTGTAACTGCCAGCAGATTAGAATGGATGAGTATTTCATAACTCAAAACAAATTCATAACTGCCTGATCTGTTGATGCAAAGCCAATCAACATTACGGCCAACTAACGCCGCGTTAAGGGGCGCAGGCACGCAATACAAAAGTGACCGCATGACAACTTAACCACTAAACCCAACGCAAATTGAAAATGCCACGCGTGCTAAGTCCCTCTTGAACGCTTTGTTATGCTTAAGCTTCAATGACTTACGTTTACCAAAACCAAGATTAACTCAGCTTTAACTCACAAACAAAAGCCAAAAACCAAAAAACTGAAATGACTCATAATTTTGAAAATCAGACTTTGAACTTTGGCAGATAAAACCGAAAAACCTAAGATCAAACTTCTGATTGAGCCAACCGCCCTAACCTCACGCTTGCCCGAAAATTGATTGAGGCAACGCTCTGAATTTCCAGCGCCAAAGAATAATTGTCCGGAAAACCGCGCCCACTGAAACTAACTTGCCGACAAACACAAAACAAATCAGCCGAGGGAACAAAGAAAAAACATAAACCACTGACTTTGCGTGATTAAGCATAACGCCCGGTTAAGGGGCAGCCAACGCAATTACTAAGTTTCCGCATAACACCGTAACCACAAAAACCAACGCATGATAAAAATGCCGCGCGTTGGCTGTCCCTCTTGAACCGTTTGTTATGTTTAAGCTTCAATGACTTACGTTTTACCAGAACCAAGATTAACTCAGCTTTGACTCACAAACAAAAGCCAAGACCTAAAAAACTGAAACGACTCATAGATTTGAAAAACAGACTTTGAATTTCGGCAATTCAATCACAAAAACCTGTGATCAAAATACTGATTGAGCCAGCTAAACCAACATCGCGCTTGCCCAAAAATTGATTGAGGCAATTTTCTGAATTTCCAGCGCCAAAGAATAATTGTCCGGAAAACCGCGCCCACTGAAACTAACTTGCCGACAAACACAAAACAAATCAGCCGAGGGAACAAAGAAAAACCATAATCCACTGATTTTTGGTGATTAAACATAACGCCCGCTTAAGGGGCAGACAACGCTACTACTGACTTTCCGCATGACACCGTAATCACAATAGTAACGCACAGTAAAAATGCCACGCGTTGGCTGTCCCTCTTGAAGCGTTTGTTATGTTGCTTTACACGCCAGCCCAAAAAAACTCGATTCGAATACCGCTTGGGTCGTAACACATCAAATGTTTTGCCGGCCCCTCTCTTACAAGTTCAGGTTCGAACTCAATCAAAACCCCTTCTTCTTTCAAACGCTCATGGAGCGACACTAAAAGCTCTTCAGTTTCAATCAACAAAGCTAAGTGGTGCAAGCCAACATTAGCTTTTCTATCAAATTCAGTTGGTGAGTCAGTTTTCGTAGACCAAAGTGTCAACATTACCGTTCCGTCACTAACAAAAATAGCTGGATAATCAGGGTTTCTTTTCACCTCTTTCCAACCAAGTACACCAGTGAAGAACTTGGCACTTTCTTCTAATCTTGAAACGGTTAATCCGATGTGATGCACACCCTTTGTCGATGGAGTCATTGTTTTTCCTTACTGCTGATTTAATCTTCCATGGAAAATACACCAGAAATTTATATGCAACAATGTGAATCATTAGAGCAATATATTCAGATATTTAGAATGAGCTACTCGAATGCAACATAACGCCCGGCTAAGGGGTTGACAACGCACCACCGAACTTAAAAAACACACCGTAAACACTGAACTTCAATTTTGAACTAAAGCCGCCAAGCGTTGACAATCCCTCTTGAGCCGTTTGTTAGCTGCTGCACTTTAGCCGGAGATTTACGACCCAACGGCCTAATTTAAAACACATTATTGCTTTCAAGCGGCAAAGTAAAACGGACAACTGAGAAACTAAAACCTAACCCACGAAACGTACTTGGCAAAGAAGAAATAACAGGAAAACTTGACGATCTTCTAGGACCTAAATTTACAAAGAATTATGTCGAAGAAGCCAACAACCAAGTGCGCGAAATCCATTTAAGCTCGACAAAACTTCAAAACCAAAGAAGCCGCACCAAAGAAATAAACAAACACACCACTTCCCGTAAGAAGACTTCGGTTAGTTCAACCGCTTCACGAACAGTGCCACTGGCGAGATACATGGAAAAGTGCTGACTTTCAGGTGTAAAGCTAGAGCCTCAGACTAAGAAAAATAAACACGTAATTTGATGATTTTTCTTAACCTCAGCTAACGCCGCGTTAAGGGGCGCAGGCACGCAATACTAAAGTAACCGCATTACACCTTAATCACTAAACAAACTGCAAACCGAAAATGCCACGCGTGCCAAGTCCCTCTTTAACGCTTTGTTAGGCATTTTTTCCAATTAGATACTCTGCAAATCTTTCTTTAAAGCGGTACATAGGACAGCCTGGAACATAAAGCTCTTCGACAAGACCTAAATCTTTCAAGTGATCTACCGAAGAAAATATATCAATATGTTTATCAGTGTGGTACTCAAAACAACGCTCACCAACGTTTAGAGTCATTTTGCTAGATTTGATCGCAAACTTTCGAATAGATAAATTTTGGGGATTGGAAAAATCTTCTTTCATCTCAGAAATTAAATTTGGATATTTACGTTCAAGTGTTAACCACATCTCACGTTCAGCTTTTTTTTGCTCTTGCCTATGGCGAATATCAGTATATTTATTTCCAAAGTAAGTGCCTGAAGCACCGGTTAAAGTACCTACCAAAAATCCAACAGCTAAAGATAGATAATCCATGTTCCCTCCAAATGCCTAACGCCCGGTTAAGGGGCAGCCAACGCAATTACCAAGCTTCCGCATAACACCGTAACCACAAAAACCAACGCATGATAAAAATGCCGCGCGTTGGCTGTCCCTCTTGAACCGTTTGTTATGTTTAAGCTTCAATGACTTACGTTTTACCAGAACCAAGATTAACTCAGCTTTGACTCACAAACAAAAGCCAAGACCTAAAAAACTGAAACGACTCATAGATTTGAAAAACAGACTTTGAATTTCGGCAATTCAATCACAAAAACCTGTGATCAAAATACTGATTGAGCCAGCTAAACCAACATCGCGCTTGCCCAAAAATTGATTGAGGCAATTTTCTGAATTTCCAGCGCCAAAGAATAATTGTCCGGAAAACCGCGCCCACTGAAACTAACTTGCCGACAAACACAAAACAAATCAGCCGAGGGAACAAAGAAAAACCATAATCCACTGATTTTTTGTGAATAAACTTAACGCC
>NZ_JZAM01000241.1:0-478 GCF_000960595.1 Vibrio sp. S234-5 | reverse complement strand
GGCGTTATGCTTAATCACCAAAAATCAGTGGTTTATGGCTTTTCTTTGTTCCCTCGGCTGGTTAGTTTTGAGTTTGTCGGCAAGTTTGCTTCAGTGGGCGCTGTTTTCTGGACACTTATTCTTTGGCGCTGGAAATTCAGAGCGTTGCCTCAATCAATTTTCGGGCAAGCGTGAGGCTAGGGCGGTTGGCTCAATCAGAAGTTTGATCTTAGGTTTTTCGGCTTTATCTGCCAAAGTTCAAAGTCTGATTTTCAAAATTATGAGTCATTTCAGTCTTTTGGTTTTTGGCTTTTGTTTGTGAGTTAAAGCTGAGTTAATCTCGGTTTTGGTAAAACGTAAGTCATTGAAGCTTAAGCATAACAAAGCGTTTAAGTGGGATTTGGCACGCGTGGCATTTTCAGTTTGCGTTGAGTTCGGTGGTTACGGCACTGTGCGGTAGCTTTTGTATTGCGTGCCTGCACCCCTTAACGCGGCGTTA
>NZ_JZAM01000240.1:0-1021 GCF_000960595.1 Vibrio sp. S234-5 | reverse complement strand
CTAAAGGGTTGTTCGAGACTAGAACGTTGATAGGCAGGGTGTGTAAGCGCTGTGAGGCGTTGAGCTAACCTGTACTAATTGCCCGTGAGGCTTAACCATACAACACCCAAAGGGTTTTGGTGGACTCGATACAAGAACGAATTGAATGTGTTGAAAAAAACTTAAACAGCTTTCCGAATTATTCTCTAGAAATAGAGAGAAAGAATTTGCTTGGCGACCATAGCGTTTTGGACCCACCTGACTCCATCCCGAACTCAGAAGTGAAACGAAACAGCGTCGATGGTAGTGTGGGGTCTCCCCATGTGAGAGTAGAACATCGCCAGGCTTTAAATTTTTAAATCCGCTTTATTTAGCGGGTTTTCCAAGTTTGAATGCTGATATGGCTCAGTCGGTAGAGCGCATCCTTGGTAAGGATGAGGTCCCCAGTTCGATTCTGGGTATCAGCACCATTTATTAAAAAATTTGCTTGGCGACCATAGCACTTTGGACCCACCTGATTCCATACCGAACTCAGAAGTGAAACGAAGTAGCGCCGATGGTAGTGTGGGGTTTCCCCATGTGAGAGTAGGACATCGCCAGGCTTTAAATATCGTATTAGGCTTTGCCTGATAGCGGACTTACAGTCTAACTGATGCGGAGCGGTAGTTCAGTCGGTTAGAATACCGGCCTGTCACGCCGGGGGTCGCGGGTTCGAGTCCCGTCCGCTCCGCCACTTATTAAGAAGCCTCGCTGGAAACAGCGGGGCTTTTATCATTGTGCGCCGAGCATGGCGTTGATCTAGGAGGTGAAAGTCCTCTATGGGCTCAGTCGAGCGAGAACCGTTAGCCTATGCAAGGGTGTTCACCGTGAGGTGAAACCTGAAGGAAGCAAACGGCAAAACTTGGTTGTGACGAACAGAAACCTGATAGTAGGCCTGTACAACTTGGGTAACCTAGCAATAGATAGAATAGCCCAATGCCTCGACGGGAAGTGTGTATAGGTAAATCAGGCATGACCAAGGGAAAGAGCAACGTCTTACCTC
>NZ_JZAM01000024.1:0-591 GCF_000960595.1 Vibrio sp. S234-5 | reverse complement strand
ATTACACAACGAGGTAAAGGTGTAGCCGTTGTTCTTGACGTTGCGGAGTATGAAGCAATGCAAGAGAAAATCGAATTACTTGAAGAAATGCGTACTGCAGAAGCTCAATTGGCTGCAGGTTTGGGTGTATCAAACGAAGATGCTCGTTCACAAGTTCTGGGACGCATCATCAAATGAAAGTAGTTTGGTCACCTCTAGCGTTACAAAAACTGGGTGATGCCGCAGAGTTTATTGCTTTGGATAACCCATCAGCTGCAGAAAAGTGGGTGAATGATGTGTTTGACAAAACGGAATTGCTCGGCTCAATGCCAGAAATGGGCCGCATGGTTCCTGAAATGCCTCATACGAACTACCGTGAAATAATTTTTGGCCATTACCGTATTATTTATAGTTTGGGCCTCGAAATACGTGTTCTAACAGTCCGTAACTGTCGTCAATTGCTCACGGAACATGATGTGTGAAACTGTGTTATAACAAACGCTTCAAGAGGGACAGCCAACGCGTGGCATTTTTGCTATGCGTTGGTTTTTGTGGTTACGGTGTTATGCAGTAAGTTGGTAGTGGCGTTGGCTGCCCCTTAAGCGGGCGTTA
>NZ_JZAM01000239.1:0-523 GCF_000960595.1 Vibrio sp. S234-5 | reverse complement strand
AGCCAAGCAAAATTAGTGTGCCAATGAAGCAGAAACGTTGCATGATGAACCCCGGCTTCTTGGAGCAAGTCTTAGTTGCTGGATTTAAGTCAATGACTAAATTCTAACCATTCATGCGGACGCCCTGGGGCTAGTGCCGATTGGCGTAGCGATGAAACGGCGAACCTTACCTCCTTTTTTTTATGACATCACGACTACGACATGATGGACATTTAATATGAGGATTGTGTGCTACGTGAAAGATGGTCGCGTCACCATCAAACTCTGTAGAGCAATAATGGAAAGGGCCGCGTATTCCAAAGCGATGGTAAAGAAGTGAAGTTGACATTAACTGGCTATTTTTGGCGATATGGTATCAGAAAAGCCATTCAGGTATCGATTTTCCGGATGAACCCCTTTTCCATATCAAACTCAGTAAAAGCCAAGTCGGTCAGTTTTAAAACCGACTTACTCACGATACCTTTACCTTGGTATTCAGAGCTTAACCAGTAGCCAATCTCTACTTTTTTAAGTTGACGGTTAA
>NZ_JZAM01000238.1:0-4020 GCF_000960595.1 Vibrio sp. S234-5 | reverse complement strand
AGGCACGCGGCGTTATGTTTAATCACGTCAAATCAGTTGATTGCATCTTTTCTTTGCTCCCTCGGCTTGTTGGTTTTGTGCTCGTCGGCAAGTTGGCTTCGTTTGGCGCTGTTTTCCGGACATTTATTTTTTGGTGCTGAAAACTCTGAGTGTTGCCTCAGTCAATTTTCGAGTAAGCGTGAAGTAGGTGCGACTGGCTTAATCGGTATTTTGACCACAAGTGTTTGGGCTTGAATTGCCAAAACTCGAAGTCTGTTTTTCAAATCTATGAGTGATTTCAGTTTTTTAGGTCTTGGCTTTTGTTTGTGAGTCAATGCTGAGTTAATCTTGGTTTTGGTAAACGTAAGCCCTTGAAGCTTAAACATAACAAAGCGTTAAAGAGGGACTTGGCACGCGTGGCATTTTCAATTTGCGTTGGGTTTAGTGGTTAAGTCGCTGTGCGGTAGCTTTTGTAGTGCGTGCCTGCACCCCTTAACGCGGCGTTATACCACAAGGAGTAATATGTGATTGTAGTAGCACGGTTTTCTTTTCCTCACGAAGCTCATATCGCGAAAGCGAGTCTAGATAGTGCCGGGATAGAAAGCCACATTGCTGACGAGAATACGGTGAATACTCAGTGGCTTTATTCAAACGCTATGGGCGGTGTTCGCCTGATGGTCTCCGAGCGTGATGCAGAGGAAGCGAAACAAATACTTAGTAGTGACTTCTCAGAATCATTGGAAAATGAAGTTGCCGTTGATGAAGCAAAAGATGTTTGCCCTAACTGTGGTAGCACGGAGCTATATGCATTTACAAAAGGTAAGCGTCCAGCTTTCTTAGTATTCATTTTACTGGGTTTCCCACTGTTCTTTTACAAGCATGGTTACAAGTGTAAGCAGTGTGGGGAGTTCAGTGAAAAGCTTTGAGTAGTGGTATAACAAACGCTTTAAGACGGATTCGCAACGCTTGGCGGTTTTGGTTTGATTTGGCTTTTGTGTTTACGGTGCAATCATTTAGTGTCGTGATAGCGTTGCTCACCACTTAAGCGGGCGTTAGGTTTACGAAGAGAAAAGCGTAATTTTTGGGGAAAAGATTTGGGGGTTTCTTAAGCAATTCGTTTGCGGATGTCAGCAAATCGGCTTGGTTTGCCCAAATCATCACGTTTCTTTAATCATTTCTCATGTCAAAGTTCATGGATGCTTCATTTAAGAATCGAGCAGGTTGGTTGAAGGTTTCTCTGGCGCAAAGGCGCTTTGATTTAATCAATGGAATTGACTTAACTGTTTGTTTTTAGGTTGATCGCATTTGGCTGCTAAATTGAGAGAAATACTTGGAATTAATTCAACACAATGCATTAAGCTAGCGGGATTCTTTGCCAAGCAGGTGAAGGTTAAACAGTACAACCTAACAAGAAATTCAAGCCTGACTACCAACGCGTGGCTGAATCTGCTCTAAATGGGTTTAGTGATTACGGTACGTTGCTTCAAATGACATTGTGCGTTGGTAGCAGCTTAATTCGGCGTTAGGTTTACGAAGAGAAAAGCGTAATTGTTGGGAAAAAGATTCGGGGATTTCTCCAACCATTCGTTTTCGGGTGTCAGCAAATCGGCTTGGTCTGTCCAAAATCATCACGTTTCTTTCACTTTTTCTCATGCCAATGTTCGTGGGTTGCTTCATTCAATTTTTGCATCGGTTCGTTGAAAGTTTCACTGGCGCAAAGGCGCTTTGGGTTTCTCAATCGAATGAATGAGTTACTTGTTTTAAGTTCATCGCATTTGGCTGCCAAATTGAGTAAAAGATTTGGGTTTCGTTTATCGTAATGCGTTAAATTAGTGGTTCTTTGCCAAGTTAATGAATACGAAATAGTAATACCTAACAAAAAATTCAAGCCTGACTACCAACGCGCGGCTGAATCTGCTCTAAAATGGTTTTGTGATTACGGTGCATTGCTTAAAGTGACATTGTGCGTTGGTAGCAGCTTAATTTGGCGTTAGGTTTACGAAGAGAAAAGCGTAATTGTTGGGGAAAAGAATCGGGGATTTCTCTAGCCATTCGTTTTCGGATGTCAGCAAATCGGCTTGGTCTGTCCCAATCATCACGTTTCTTTCACTTTTTCTCATGCCAATGTTCGTGGGTTGCTTCATTGGAAAATGGCGTAGGTTGGTTGAAATTCTCTCTGGCGCAAAGTCGCTTTGATTTTCTCAATCGAATGAATGAGTTACTTGTTTTAAGTTGGTCACATTTGGCGGCCAAATTGAGTAAAAGGCTTGGGTTTTGTTTATCACAATGCGGTAATCTAGCGATTCTTTGCCAAGCAAGTAAATGCGAAATAGTAACACCTAACAAAAAATTCAAGCCTGACTACCAACGCGCGGCTGAATTAGTTCCAAAATGGTTTAGTGATTACGGTGCATTGCTTTAAGTTGCATTGTGCGTTGGTAGCAGCTTAATTTGGCGTTAGGCATTCAAGGAGTTAATATGTACAACGAAGATATTAAAGAGTTACTTGAACATAGTAAAAATGAAGTTAATGCAATTGCTGAGCAATCTAAGCAAGGTACTATTAATAAAATTGCTGTTAAAAATGTACTGGAAAATTTAAGGAGTATTCTTGATTATCATAGTCAAGACATTTTGAATGTATTAAAAGCTAAGGTAAGTAACAAAAAATCACCAAATAAAGTTTATTTCCCTTATGGTCAGAAAGAAAATCATTTTAAGAATAGTGTAAAAAATAATCTACCGTCACTAAATGAAGTATTGCCTGAGGCTTATCAATTATTAGAAAGTATTCAGCCATTTAAGTCTAAAGATAATTGGGTTGTTGATTTATGCTCATTAACTAATGAGGCGAAACATAACAATCTATCAAAAACAAAAAAACAGAAATCAGTGTCAATTAGACAGGGAAACTTTATACATATTGATGGTGCAACTAATGTAGTGTTAGAAAACAATTATGTAAATGGTCAACGCTTAGATGATGTGTATGTCAATAATAACCATGAGGTTAGAATAGTAAAGCATTCTGGAACAACACTAATTACAGAAAATAATAAGATCAAATTTGACGGTAAGGAGATTGAGGTCGCTCCTTTTCTAAGGCAATGCCATTCAAAAATAGAACAGTTTTCGAGCGAGTTAAGTCAAATTTTGCATAAAAATGCCTAACAAACGCTTCAAGAGGGACAGCCAACGCGTGGCATTTTTACTATGCGTTGGTTTTTGTGGTTACGGTGTTATGCGGAAAGTTAGTAGTAGCGTTGGCTGCCCCTTAAGCGGGCGTTAGGTTTATCAAGAGAAAAGCATAATTGTTGGGGAAAAGATTTGGGGATTTCTCCGGGTATTCGTTTACGGATGTCAGCAAATCAGCTTGGTCTGCCCAAAATCATCACGTTTCTTTAATCGTTTCTCATGTCAAAGTTCATGGATTGCTTCATTGGAAAATGGGGTAGGTTGGTTGAAGGTTTCTCTGGCGCAAAAGTGCTTTGATTGCACCAAAAAAACTGACTTAACCATTTGTTTTTAGGTTGATCGCATTTGTCTGCCAATTTGAGTGAAATACTTGGAACTGGTTCAACACAATGCATTAATCTAGCGGAATTCTTTGCCAAGTGGGTGAAGGTTAAACAATAAAACCTAACAAGAAATTCAAGCCTGACTACCAACGCGTGGCTGAATCGATTCCAAAATGGTTTAGTGGTTACGGTGCGTTGCTTTCAATGACTTTGTGCGTTGGTAGCAGCTTAATTCGGCGTTATGCAACTCAGGTAAATTTAGGGGTTTAATCTTTTAGCCGACATTCCGCAGCTAATTTAGGAATAAACTACCTCATAGAATCTACCGAGTAATTTGAGTAGTTGTGTTTGGTGCTCTTGAAGTCCAGTGATGAACCGTTGGCCGTTAATCTCTAGCGTATCTATGCCTTCGAATTGCAAGAAGACCCAACGTGCCGTCGGTCTGGAGGTCGTCTTGTTCTTTACCATACTTGGGAAGAACGCTTCGGTTTGTGCGAGTTGCTCTCTGATTTTGTGTTCTAAA